>DBEZQF010000100.1:0-12784 GCA_048254795.1 Collinsella sp.
CCCAGGGCATGGTCGACGCCATCCGCCGCCACTTCTAAGGTGGGGCTGAGTCGGCACTTGGGGACTGTCCCTAACTGCCGGCTGCCAGAGCTGTCCCCTTTGCACCAAAATGGTGCAGATTAATCTGTCCCCAATGCACCAAGCGTGCCGCGGGGGCTGCGTTGTGACACAATGGCGTTTGTTCGATTCGTTATGCGAAAGGCCAACTATGGCAAATAAGAAAAAGAACTCCGAGGCCGCGCCGACGCCCGAGCAGCAGGCTCGCGCTGCCTCCAGCTCTCGCAAGAAGCAGCGCAAGACATACGTGTCTAAGACCGTCAAGATCGTCCTGGTGGTCATCGGCGTGCTGGCAATGCTGCTTTCCGTCTCGGCGATGGCGTGCTCCGGCCTTATGTCGCAGGCCGAGGACACCTCGGGCTACAAGCTGACCGGCGGTGTCGCTGCTACTATCAACGGCACCAACCTCACCGAGGACACCGTGACCAAGCAGATCATGAGCATGCGTACGTCCTACGGCTACACCAAGGACAAGGACTGGGCACAGTACCTGGTCGACAACGACCTCACGCCCAAGAAGTACCGCAAGCAGCTTATCGACTCCTACACGCAACAGATTCTGCTTCAACAGGCGCAGAAGGAGAACGGCGTGACGGTGTCGGACGAGGAGGTCGAGAAGGCTTGGAAGGACGCGTGCAAGAGCGCGGGCGGTGCCAAGGCCTTTAAGAAGACCCTCAAGACCTACGGCTATACCGAGGACACCTACAAGGACTCACTCAAGGAGAGTCTGGCGCAGCAGAAACTCAAGGATGCCGTCGCGCCCACGAGCAAGCCCAAGGACAGCGAGATTGTCGATTACATCAACGAAAACCTGTCCAGCTACAACGACGCCCGCCGCTCGTCGAACATCCTGATCAAGGTTGATTCCGACGCTTCCGACGAGGACAAGGCTGCCGCCAAGGCCAAGGCACAGGAGTGCCTGGACAAGATCAACTCCGGTGAGCTGAGCTTTGAGGACGCCGTTGAGCAGTACTCCGAGGACACCGGTTCCAAGGAGAAGAAGGGCGATGTGGGCTGGGATAAGCTCACCACTTTCGTCGACAGCTACCAGACGGCGCTCGAGGGACTCAACAAGGGCGACGTGAGCGAAGTCGTCGAGTCGACCTATGGCTACCACATCATCAAGTGCACCGACTACTTCCATGTCGATAATCAGGTTGATGACATTAAGCAGGTGCCCAAGGACATCAAGAAGTATGTTTCCAACGTGGTGAAGACGCAGGCGGCCAGTACTGCATACAGCGAGTGGCTGGAGCAGTACAAGAAGGACGCCGACATCACCGTTAACCCCATGCCCAAGGACGTGCCGTACAACGTCAGCCTGAAGGACGTCACCAAGAGTTCGACCGACGATTCGTCGACGACTGAGTAATCATGGGGCGGTACTCGTGCGAGTGCCGCCCACGCTATTAGAGAGGATTTGCAGATGACCAACGAAGAGCTGCAGAAGGAAATGATCGCGGCCATGAAGGCCAAGGACAAGGTTCGCCTGTCTATCATTCGCCAGGTCAAGGCCGAGGTGAAGAATATCGAGGTTAACGAGCGCCGCGACGTGACCGAGGAAGACGTCAACAGCATGATCAAGCGTCTGATTAAGCAGACGAGCGAGACGCTGGAGATGTCCATTAAGGCCGGTACCGACCAGGAGCGTACCGACAACCTGACCGAGCAGGTCAAGATTCTGGAGAGCCTGCTGCCCGCGCAGGTTTCGGGCGAGGAGCTCGAGGCCCTGATCGAGCAGGTTATCGCCGAGCTGGGCGCCACGTCCAAGAAGCAGATGGGCCAGGTTATGGGCGCACTCGGCAAGGCCACCGGCGGCAACTTCGACAAGCCGGCCGCGGCAAAGATCGTCGGAGCCAAACTCGCGTAAGGGCCGAGCGGTACATAGTTGATGTTGAGGGGGCGTGGCCGTCATGGTCGCACCCCTTTTTGCTGGGCTAGGCGCTCATTGGGGACAGGCTTAAATGAGTGCCCAATGAGTGGGTGCTCATTTAAGCCTGTCCCCAATGAGTGGGTTAAAGGTTGCGGGTTCTTTACGGGAATGTAGTGTGGGCTGCGGAAACATGGTTCTTTCCGTACAATAGTTCAACTCGTGTAAACGCAGGGAAGGAATATTCATGGCAGACATGATCGAGATCAAGCATCTCAACAAGTACTTTGGCGACCTGCATGTGCTCAAAGATATCAACCTCACCGTCAAGCGCGGCGAGAAGCTCGTAATGATCGGGCCTTCCGGTTCGGGTAAGTCGACGCTCATCCGTTGCGTCGATTATCTGGAGGAGCCCACGTCGGGCGAGGTCGTCATCGACGGTACGCCGCTCACCAAAAAGAACCACCTGGAGATGGCTCGCAAGTACAGCTCCATGGTGTTTCAGCAGTTCAACCTGTATCCCAACATGACGGTGCTGGGCAACCTGACGCTCGCGCCCATCAAGCTGCAAAAGAAGAGCAAGGAGGAGGCGACCGAGATCGCCATCGCCGCGCTCAAGCGTGTTGGCATGGCGCATAAGGCCGGTGAGTATCCGCAGAATCTCTCGGGCGGCCAGCAGCAGCGCATCGCCATCGCCCGTGCTCTGTGCACCAAGCAGCCCATCATCCTGTTTGACGAACCGACCTCGGCGCTCGACCCCGAGATGGTCCAGGAGGTTCTGGACGTTATGATCGAGCTTGCGCAGGAAGATATCACCATGATCTGCGTGACGCACGAGATGGGCTTTGCACGCCAGGTGGCCGACCGCGTCATCTTTATGGAGGACGGCCGCATTTTGGAGGAGGGCACGCCCGAGCACTTCTTCGATAACCCCGAGAACCCGCGCTGCCGCGAGTTCCTGTCCAAGATTCTGCACTAGGCGCGGTGATGGACATGACGGATATGACGAGGGCGGCCGTGTCGCGCCGTCACTTTTTGCAGCTGGCGGGCGCCGGCATGCTCGCGTTGACGGGGACCGCGCTTACCGGTTGTGGCAACTCCACCAGTGGCGAGGGCTCCGACAAGGGGTCCAAGCTTGCGGCCATCAAGTCGCGTGGACATCTGAATGCCGGCGTTAAGAAGGACGTTCCCGGTTACGGCTATTACGACACCGCCAAGGGCCGCTTTGAGGGCATGGAAGTCGATTTGTGCTACCAGATCGCCGCTGCCGTCTTTGGTGTGAGCTACAAGGATGCTCGCGCCCAGGAGCTAGTCGAGTTTACCGACGTAACGCCCAAGACGCGCGGCCCGCTGATCGACAACGGCCAACTCGACGTGGTCGCGGCGACCTACACCATAACCGACGAGCGCAAGAAGAGCTGGGATTTCTCGACGCCGTACCGCACCGACTACGTGGGACTCATGGTCAAGAAGCGTTCGGGCTTTACCTCGATTGAGGACCTGGACGGCAAGGTCATTGGCGTGAGCCAGGGTGCTACCACGCAGGGACTGATTGAGCAGATGATCAAGGACAACGGCTTTAGCTGCAAGCCCGAGTTTAGGGCCTTTAGCGGCTACCCCATCATCAAGAGTTCGCTCGATGCCGGCAATATCGACGTCTTTGCCATGGACCGCTCCACGTTGGCCGGTTACATGAACGAGACCGTTGAGCTGCTGCAGCCCGAGGTCAAGTTTGGCGAACAGGGCTACGGCGTGGCGACCAAGAAGGGCTGCGACCTTTCGGCCGTGGTCGATCAGGTGATTTGCGATCGCCTGGCCGACGGCTGGCTCGACCAAGAGGTCAAGACCTGGGGTCTTGTATAGGCGCATCGTCCAAGGAAGGAATCAAATGCTCGAAGGATTATTTGACGCCGACCGTTGGTCGACGACATTTCAAAACATGGGGCCCTTCTGGGAGGGCTTTGGCGTGACGCTACAGGTGGTCGTTGCCGGTCTGCTGCTGTCGCTGGTGCTGGGCACGCTGCTGGGTGTGTTCTCTACCACCCGTTCGCGTGTGCTGCGTGCCATAAGCCGCGTGTACGTTGAGTTTTACCAGAACACCCCGTTGCCCGTACAGGTTCTCTTTATGTACATGGCCGGTCCGCAGTTTTTGCAGGCCATAACCGGTGCCGACCAGCCGGTGCGCATCGCGCCGTTCGTGCTGGGCTTCTTGGGCGTAGGCCTGTATCACGCGGCCTACATCTCGGAGGTTATCCGCACTGGTATCGAGGCGGTTCCGCGCGGTCAGATGGAGGCGGCCCAGAGCCAGGGCTTCACCCGTGCGCAGGCATACTGGTACATCGTGCTGCCCCAGACATTCAAGATCATTCTGCCGCCGCTGTGTAACCAGGCGCTCAACCTGGTCAAGAACACGTCGGTGCTGGCGCTTGTGGCCGGCGGCGACCTTATGTACCGTTCCGACAACTTTGTGAGTCTGTACGGCTACCTGCAGGGATACATCGTCTGCTGCCTTATGTACTTCATCATCTGCTTTCCGCTCGCCATGCTGGTGCAGTGGCTCGAGCGCCGCTCAAAGGAGCGTCCGCGCGGTGTGAGCCTGGCCGAGCTGGGGCTCGACAACGTAGAGGAGGCCTAGCGCATGGAAATCTTCAACGCGACCAACCTGCTCTACATTTGGGGCGGCTTTGTTAAGACGATCGAGATCTCGGCGCTGTCGATCTTTTTCTCGCTCATCTTTGGCACGGTGCTGGCGCTCGTTAAGAGCTATGCGCCCCGCCCGTTCCGTATTTTGGTGAGCGCCTATATCGAGCTGTTCCGTTGCACGCCGAACCTGCTGTGGATCCTGTTTATCTACTTTACGGTGCAGGGTTTGGACATTGTGATTTCGACCATCGCCTTTACGCTGTTTACCAGCGCTGTTATGGCCGAGATTGTGCGCGGCGGCCTCAACTCGATTCCGCGTGGCCAGTTTGAGGCAGCGCAGAGCCAGGGCTTCGGCTTCTTTGCCACCATGCGCTACATCATTCTGCCGCAGACGTTTAAGACGATCATTCCGGCGCTGTTTAGCCAGTGCACGACCGTCATTAAGGACAGCTCGTATCTTTCGGGCATTAACGTGGCCGAGCTCATGTACACGGCAAACGTCGTGATGGCCCACGCGATCGACCTGTCGCAGGTTCTTATGCTCTACGGCCTGGTGTTTGCGATGTACTTTGTGCTCAACTTTGGTATCTCGCTGCTGGTTCGCGCATATCAGAGGCGAATGGTGGCAGCGTAGAATGTGGCAAAGGGACAGCCCCTTTGTCACATAGAGAAAGGAATCGCGATGAGCGATCTGGAGAATAAGAAGAATCCTGTGGTCATTACCATCGCGCGCGACTTTGGCGCCGAGGGCCACGAGATTGGTCGCATGCTTGCCGACGAGTTGGGGATTCCGCTGTACGATAACGAGCTGCTGGTGCGTGCGTCACTGCGCGCGGGCGAGTCACTCGACAAGATGGCTGCCTACGACGAGCGCCTGGCCGTGGAGAACATGGCGTTTCTGCCCGACCGCTACGATGCGCGTTCGTACTCGGATAAGTTGTTCCAAAAGATGAGCCAGGTGATTTTGGATCTGGGTGAGACCGAGAGCTGCATTATCGAAGGTCGCCTGTCCGATTACCTGTTGCGTAACAACCCCAACCACATTGCCGTGTTGGTGACCGCTCCCTTTGAGGACCGCGTCGAGATCGTGCGCAAGAAGCGTGGCCTTAACAAAAAGAAGGGCGCCAAGCTGGTCAAGCAGCAGCAGAAGGCGCGCGAGGCGTTCTATAAGCGCTATAGCGCCGGCAAGTGGAAGATGACGAGCGGTAAAGACATCGTCGTCAACCGCGCCAAGCTGGGCCGCGAAGGCTGCAAGGACGTCATCGCCGCGGCCTACCGCTACAAAGTAGCGCAGTTCGAAGGCTAACCGACCAAAACCACCACAAAGGGGACAGGCACCTTTGTGGTGGTTTTTGTTTTAGGCGGAGGGGAAGGCCTTGGTGAGACCGGCGCGCGTCTGCGTGTCGGTCTTTTGGTAGATAGAGCTCAGGTGGCGCTGTACCATGCGCATCGAGATGCCGAGTTCCTCGGCGATTTGCTTGAGCGGGCGTTCGTCCTGTGTCACGGCTATGAGCACGTCAACTTCGCGTGGGGTGAGAGCGTGGTTGGCGATGAAGGCCTGGCGTTGCTCTTCGATGCTCGGCGCAGCGAGCGCTTTCTCGGCTCGTTGCTGGTGTTCGCGCTCCTGCTCGGTTTGGGGCAGGCGGAACAGGCCCGCAGCTACAAACGCCACACTTGCCGCCGCAAGCAGCATGAGCGCGCCGATCATGATGATGGCGACATTGCCCGAGGTCACAAGTGCCAGCGAGATGCCCGACGTAGTGAACGCGCACACGTTGTTGGCTGCGCGGCCCATGCCAGCCCACAGTGCGGGCGTATGCATGCGCGGTGCCAGCTGTGTAAAGGTGGCAGTAAAGAACGTGACAAAAAAGCCCGAGCTCAGGTAAAAGACGACAAGGCCCAGGTTGGGATCGGCGCCGGCTTCCACAGCCAAGATTGAGATGGTGGAAAGTACCGTGACGCCGAGCATGATGAGGCCCATGTAGCGACGCTCGGCAAGATCAAAGACGATACCGGCGGCATAGGCTGCTCCCGCTCCAGTGGCGAGTTTGGGGCCATCTTGGAATGCCAACGAAAAGGCGTGGTGCGTTGCGGCGCCTAACAGTCCGAGCCCAAAGAATGCGATGCGGCCCAGAATCTCGAGGGTAAGCGGACCCGTGGGGAACTGGATCTGGGCCAATCCCGGGATGACGATAGGGACGGCGGCGGCGTTGACGGCTGCCAGTGAGTGGCCTTTGCGCTGTGCGAGCCCGAGCAGCGGCGCGTATCCGATAAAGCCGAGCACGCTCGCACCCAGAATAAAGCCCTGTGCGAGCACAACGCGCTCGGCGCCGGCGAGTAGCCCGATATTGATATCGAAGCGAAACTCGGCAGCAAGGAAGGCGAAGGTAAACAGTGCGAGTGCCAGAAGCGCGTTGATTTTAGTCTTACTCAGGTTCAAGAACGGTCCTTTGGGTGGACGGAATAACCGTTTCCTCGGTTGTAGACCAGGATGGTATGTGCGGGCCTTTGGAAAGCGAAGACCCCACTCGGCGATTGCGCGCTTGTCGCCTTTTGCGCTGGCAGATGCGCCACTTGAGAATTTGTGCCCCGGGATCCGGCTATCTTCCCGTAACATGGTGTTACAGAAGCACCCCTTACGACAAGGAGGCTCACATGCGAAAGCAAATCCATGACAACCCAATCGACCACGACCGCGCGTGCTCGCTCTCTCACGGAACGTGGCGCCGCGTGGGGGCAAAACTTGCTTGCGCGGGGGCCTGTGTGCTCATGGTCGGCCAGCTGCTGCTGCCGAGCGTGGCGCTCGCCGCCGAGTGGGTCAACGTCGGCGGCACGCAGTACGACGCGGGCACCGCTGCCGGCGACGAGGCGGGAACCTGGTCCTGGGATGGCGCTAACGACATGAAGCTCAACGGCTACGACGGCGGCTCCATCGGCGCCAAGGGCAACCTCACCATCGACGTTACAGGCATCAATACCGTAACGGCCGATGCCAGGCAGAGCGCCATCGAGGTCAAGGACGGCAATCTCGCCATCACGGGGGAGGGGACCCTCAACGCGACGGCTCAGGATAATGTGCTTACTGCGTCGGGCGATGGTGTCACGAATGGAGACATTACTATAAGTGGATCCAGTGTTAACGTGATATCTACGGGTAGCTTTTATTGCTCAAACGGTATTCGCGCGAAATCGGGCAACGTGAAAATCAACAAGGGCGCCGACGTTAAAATAGAGGCAAAGAAGGCGGATGGGCTACACCGGCCGCCGCAAAGCGCCTATGGCATCTTTGCCGATGGGAAGCCAGGCGGTCGCGTTGCTCGGGAAAGCGGTCAGGAAGAACCAGATTATGTCTCCGTGCACGGGGGCGACGTCACGATCGATGGCGCCAAGGTTGCAATTAAGACGGCGGACGGCCCGTATTATTCTGCAGGCATCCATACGCTTGGCATCAACAAGAACACGCTCTTGCAGATCGTCAACGGAGCTGATGTCGAGATACTTGCCGGCGATGCGGTGCTGTCTTCGAGGGGCATTGACGCGCAGGCGGAGGGCGGTTCGACGTGGATGCTTGTCCAAAAATCGAACCTCACAGTGCGTACTGGCGGAGATGTGAGCGAACCCAACCCTGGGCCTCGTCGAGAGGACTACGGAATCATCGCCGCAGGATATGACGATCTGGAAAGGCCCCAGATTAGGATTTTCAAATCGAATGTTGAGGCGTCGGGCCTGACAGCGGGGATCTATGTTGTCAACCGAAAGACCACGGGCGGGGGACCGTCTATGAATCCCGCACTCGATATCATGTACGGGTCGGTGATTACGACTCCCGCCGGCGGCACCGTGCGAGAAACTGCCGGAAACGGACTTGACTACGACACCGCCGGAAACGGACTCGTCATCGGCACCGCCGGGTCGTCCACTATCCAGGATATTAAGACCTCCAACGAGGTCGCCCGCAACGTGGTGATCAGCTACGGGGATGCGGCCGAGCCCGAACCCACGCCGCAGCCCGATCCCGCGCCTGAGCCCACACCGCAGCCTGAGCCCACCCCGGCTCCTGCGCCGCAGCCAGGCGGTGGAAGTGAGACGGGCACGCCGTCCGTGACGCCGACTCAGGCGAGTTCCACGGCTGCTGCCTCCAAGCCGGCCGCGAAGGCAGTTGCGGCTCAGAAGTCCGTGGGCACTCTGGCCGCCACGGGCGACAACGCCGCGACGGCGGCAGCGGCCCTCGGCATCGCGGGCGCGTCCGTTATCGGCG
The DNA here is from genome assembly GCA_048254795.1 of Collinsella sp. Taxonomy (GTDB): domain Bacteria; phylum Actinomycetota; class Coriobacteriia; order Coriobacteriales; family Coriobacteriaceae; genus Collinsella. The sequence continues at coordinate 8,829 of DBEZQF010000100.1, forward strand.
CCGGCCTCGTCACGTCCAAGCGCCGCAGCAGCTAGCATTAGCTTTCACAGCCATTTTCAGCCGCTGTGTGGGCATAAGTGTCTTCGCGGCAGCTTTTTGTATTTTCGTAGGTAACAGCTTGGGCTCGCATGTACGAACCTAGGCGTACGGGGCCATTTGGCGCATCTTGGTTGTACAGGACCACCGCAAAGGGACAGGCGCCTTTGTAGTGGCGTTAATCCTTCGATTAGGGAGGCCGTTATGAACGGAAGCCACTTTGATAAGCAAACCCAGCGCGAGCGCGCTTGCTCGCTCGTTCACGGTACTTGGCGTTGCGTGGGCGTGAAGATTGCCAGCGTCGGTGCGTGCGCACTCATGATCGTCCAGCTACTGCTGCCGAGCGTGGCGCTCGCGACCGAGTGTGCGGATTCCGCCGCCGCGACGGGCGAGGTTGCCGCGGCTCTGGTGACGCCGGCAGTTGCGGAGGATGCGGCTCCGGCGACCACGCCTGCAACCGACGCTGCTCCGGCGGCACAAACTGTCGCCGAACCTCAGCAGACGACTCCGGCTGACGCCGCCAATGAGTCTAACAATGCGGCACCCGCTGAACAAAACATTCCCAGCGACAACGCCGCCGCGCCGGCAAACGACGCCATTACGTCGCATGGTGTGACCGACGTGACAGATAAGACCGTCGATGGCGTGTTTGCGCCCAATGCGGCCAATATGCTGTGCGAGCAGCCGGTTGATGATTGGCAAACTATCGACGTTATCGAGATTGACGACGCCACCACCATCTTTAGGGCGGGCGATAAACCGGACTTTACGGCAGACACTCCGGCGGGCTCGAACTCCATTCTTCAGTGTGAGTTCTGGACGGGCAGCGATGGCAGTGAAGTGAACTCCGATATATTCTGGGACCGGAAAATCACCAACCACATCGACGCTTTTAAATCTGGTGTGACCTATCGCTATGGCCTGTACTTTAAGCCGGCGTGGGATTTCTTCTTTACGTCTAACATTAAACTGATGGTCAATGGCGTGGAGTGCAGTTATCGGGTGGATAAGGCAAGCGAGCATGCGCCTGTTCCCGGCTTGTTCCGTACGCTATGGCTAATCACCGACCTGACGTTTACGCCCGAGGCTAAGCCGGTCCCGGTCGACCCGGAGATGCCTGCGCCGCAGCCCGAGATGAAGCCCGAGGTTAAGCCCGATACCAAGCTCGAGCAGAAACCGGAGATCAAGCCTGCCGCAACCACCACGGTGGCCAAGACGGTTGAGAAAACCACGCCGGCCAAGAAATCCCACGCCGTCCTGGCTGCCACGGGCGATGCCACCGCGATGACGGTCGCCGCCCTGGGTATCGCCGGTGCAGCCGTTGCCGCCGCCGGTGTCGCCGCGACCAAGCGCCGCAAGCGCTAAGTTTTGGTGACGGCTCCCATCCTCGGCTTCAGTAAAATCTCAATCTGTAACACCTGACCGTCCAAAACGGCCCTAGATGTTGCAGGTTTAGATGAATCGTCTGACCGCCGGCGCAATGTCTCGATCTGTAACACGTAGCAAGGAATTTTGCCTCTTACTGTTACAGATTGAGATGAACAGGTGGATGTTCGCACAATGTCTCAATCTGTAACAACTACGGGACTCAACGTGGCCTACCTGTTACAGATCGAGACACACCGACCAGCCAGGCTCCAAACCACCACAAAGGTGCCTGTCCCCTTTGTGGTGGTGGAGCGACCGGCATAGAAAAAGTCCCCGCCGGGCGTGTGCTCGACGGGGACTTTGCCGTTTGATGGCTAACGCTGAGGGTGACTACTCGCCCAGCAGGCTCTTGGTGATGGAAGCGGCGGCCTTCTTGCCGGCGCCCATCGCCAGAATGACCGTAGCGGCACCGGTGACGATGTCGCCGCCAGCCCAGATGCGGGGATCGGTGGTCTGGCCGGTCTCCTCGTCGGCGACGATGTAGCCCCACTTGTTGAGCTCCATCTTGCCGCCGATCTTCTTTGCGAAGGGGTTGGCGTTGGTGCCGATAGCCGAGATCGCGACGTCGCAGGGGATCTCCTCGATGGCGCCCTCGATGGGCACCGGGCGACGACGGCCGGACTCGTCGGGCTCGCCGAGCTCCATCTTCTGGACCTTGACGGCGCACACGGAGCCGTCCTCGCCAGCGACAAACTCGAGCGGGGAGACGAGCGGCAGAACCTCGACGCCCTCGGCCTTGGCATGGTGCAGCTCGGCGCGACGGCAGGGCATCTCGTCCTCGGTACGACGGTAGGCGATGATGGCGTGCTCGGCGCCCAGACGCTTGGCGGTACGGACGGCGTCCATAGCCACGTTGCCGCCACCAAAGACGACGACGTTCTTGCCGTGCTTGGTGGGGGTGTCGTACTCGGGGAACTTGTTGGCCTTCATCAGGTTCACGCGGGTGAGGTACTCGTTAGCGAAGAAGACGTTGGGCAGGTTCTCGCCGGGGACGTTGAGGAACTTGGGCAGGCCAGCGCCGGTCGCCACGTAGATGGCGTCGAAGCCCTGCTCGAACAGCTCCTCGGCCGTGGCCATGTTGCCCACGACGGAGTTGTACTCAAACTTGACGCCCATGTCCTCCAGGCCGTCAATCTCGCGCTTGACGACTGCCTTGGGCAGACGGAACTCGGGGATGCCGTAGACCAGCACGCCGCCGCCGGTGAAGAAGGCCTCGAAGACGGTAACGTCAAAGCCGTTACGGGCGAGCTCGCCGGCGCAGGTGATGCCGGACGGGCCGGAGCCGACAACGGCGACCTTCTTGCCGTTCTTGGGAGCCATCTTGGGCGTGGAGGCGAGCTCGGGGCGGTCACCCAGGAAGCGCTCGAGCTGGCCGATGGCCACGGGCTCGGACTTCTTACCACGGATGCACTTGCCCTCGCACTGGTTCTCCTGCGGGCAGACGCGGCCGCAGATGGCGGGAAGCATGGAGTCCTCGCGGATGGTATCGAGGGCGCCGCCGAAGTCCTTCTCGCGGATCTGCTCGATAAAGCGGGGGATGTTGATGTTGACGGGGCAGCCCTCAACACAGAGCGGCTTCTTGCAGTTGAGGCAGCGCTCGGCCTCGGCCAGCGCCATCTCCTCGGTGAAGCCCTTGTCGACGGGGCGGAAGTCGCAGGCGCGCTCGGCAGCCGGCTCCTCGTTATCGGGGGTGCGGGGCGACTTCATATCGGCAACGAAACGACCGTTAACTAGTGGCATGCGCAGCTCTTTTCCTCATAGGCCTTGAGGGACTCGCCCTCTTCGGAACGGTAAGCGGCCTGGCGGGCACGAAGGTCATCCCAGTCGACCAGGGTGGCATCGAAGTCGGGGCCGTCGACGCAAGCGAACTTGGTCACGCCGCCCACCTCGACGCGGCAGCAGCCGCACATACCGGTGCCGTCAACCATGATGGGGTTGAGCGACGCGGTGATGGGGGTGTCGTACTTTTGGGCGGTGAGGGTCGAGAACTTCATCATCGGAACGGGGCCGACGCAGAAGACCTGGCTCACGGCCTTGTCCTGCAGCAGGCGCTCCAGCGGAGCGGTAACAACGCCCTGCTCGCCGTAGGAGCCGTCATCGGTAGTGATGTGGATGTGGTCCTCGTCGAGGAGCTCGCGGAACTGGTCCTCCATGAGCAGGAGGTCCTTGGTGCGGGCGCCCATGATGGCGTGGACCTCATGACCGGTCTCGACCAGGTGCTTGGCGACCGGGAAGGCAATTGCCAGGCCGACGCCGCCGCCAATGACGGCGCAGGGGCCCTCGGCCATCTCGGTAGGAACGCCCAGCGGGCCCACGACGTCGCGCAGCGACTCGCCGGCCTCGTAGGTGGACAGCATCTCGGTGGTCTTGCCGATCACCATGAAGATGAACTCGACCCAGCCCTCGTCACCGTTCCAGCCGGCCAGGGTAAACGGGACGCGCTCGCCCGTCTCGTTGGCGCGAACCATGAGGAACTGTCCAGCGTGCGCATG
>DBEZQF010000101.1:0-4280 GCA_048254795.1 Collinsella sp.
ATCTCGCCCTCGTTGACGTTAAAGGAGATGTCCTTGATGGCGTGGATGGCGCCGTACCAGACGTTGATGTTGTAGACGGAAAGCATCGGCTCTGCCATTTAGTTCTCCCCCTTATCCTGCTTGCCCAGATATGCCTCGATAACAGCGTCGTTGTTCTGGATTTCCTCGGCCGTGCCCTTGGCGATGACCTTACCAAAGTTGAGCACACAGATACCCTCGCAAATATTCATGACGAGCGACATATCATGCTCGATAAGCATGATGGCAATGCCAAAGGTGTCGCGAATCTTGACGATGTTCTCCATGAGCTCCGCGGTCTCGGACGGGTTCATGCCGGCGGCAGGCTCGTCGAGCAGCAGCAGTTTGGGGTTGGTGGCAAGCGCGCGGACGATCTCCAGACGACGCTGGGCGCCGTAAGGCAGCGATCCGGCCTGCTCGTTTGCCAGATGTTCCATATCAAAGATGGACAGCAGCTCCATGGCGCGCTCGTGAGCAGCCTTCTCGTGCTTCCAATACGTCGGCAGGCGCAGCACGCCCTCAAAGCCGGAGTAACGCTCCTGGTTATGCAGGCCGACCTTAACGTTATCCTCCACCGTCATGGTGTTGAACAGGCGAATGTTCTGGAAGGTACGGGCAATACCCATGCGATTGACCTGATAGACCGACTTGCCCGAGGTGTCCTCGCCGTCGAGCAGGATGGTGCCGTGCGTGGGCTGATACACCTTGGTGAGCAGGTTGAAGACCGTGGTCTTGCCGGCACCGTTGGGGCCAATCAGACCGGCGATCTCGGTCTTGCCGATGGTTAGGCTAAAGTCGTCGACCGCCTTAAGGCCGCCGAACTCAATGCCCAGGTGGATGCACTCGAGTGCGGGGCGCTCGCCCAGGTCGCGGTCGGGAACGATGGCGCCAGAAGGATACGGGACCATCTTGCCCTTGTTGAACTCAAATTTACTGGGCATCGGCTGCCACCTCCTTCTTGGAAGCAAAGCGGTCCTTGACGCGACCGAAGAACGCCTTGAGCTGCGGGTTGTTGGTAAAGATCATGACCAGGATCAGCACGATAGCGTAAATGAGCATACGGTAGTCCGAGAACTGACGGAGCAGCTCGGGAAGCACCGTGAGCAGCGCCGCCGCGATGACGGAGCCGCGCATATTGCCCAGACCGCCCAGGACCACGAACACCAGAATGAGGATGGACGTGTTGAAGTCGAACTTGGTGGCGGAGAGCTGCGAGAAGTTACCGCCGAAGAGGGCTCCGGCAGCACCGGCGAGGGCAGCGGAAACCACGAAGGCGATCATGCGGTACTCGGTGACGGAGATGCCTACGGACTCGGCAGCGATCTTGTTGTCGCGCACGGCCATAATGGCACGGCCGGTACGGCTGCGAACCAGGTTGAGCACGATCACGAGTGCGACCATGACCAGGATGGCACCGGCGAGGAAGGTCGAGTACGTCGACACGCCCGAGGCACCCTGGGCGCCCTTGATGATGGCGGTGCCGTCCTCGAGCAGGTGCAGGTCGTCGATCGTAGAGTTGCCCGTGATGTTAAAGATCACGTGCAGGCCGCGGGAATCGACGCCCACGATAAGGCAGGTGACGATCTCTTTGATAATCTCGCCAAAGGCCAGCGTCACGATAGCCAGGTAATCGCCGCTCAGACGAAGGACCGGGATGCCGATCAAGAAGCCCAGGATGGCAGCGGCGATAGCGCCGACCACAATGCTGATGATCAGACGCATCGGGTCGGACGGAACGACGCTCTCCAGCGCGACGGCGGTGACGATTCCCGTATAGGCGCCGACACTCATAAAGCCCGCGTGGCCCAGCGACAAGTCGCCCGCGATGCCGACGACGAGGTTAAGGGAAATGGCCATGACGATATAGGCCGTGATGGGAACCAGCTGACCGGCGATCATGCGCGGAATCATGTGGTTGGACTGCATAAAGAACACGATGGCAAACGCCACAAGGCACATGGCGTACGTGACAAAGTCGTGACGCGTCTGCTTGTCTTTAAGAAACTTCATAACGCTCACCTACACCTTCTCGGGGACGTACTTGCCCAAGAGGCCGGCAGGCTTGACGAGCAGGACGATGATCAAAACACCAAAGACGATGGAGTTGGCAAGGCTCGTGGAAATGTAAGCCTGCGCCATCGCCTCGATGATGCCGATGAGAATGCCACCGACAAAGGCACCGGGGATGGAGCCGATGCCGCCGAAGACGGCGGCGTCGAAGGCCTTGATGCCAGGCATGGCACCCGTCGTGGGCTGCAGCACCGGCGAGTAGGAGCACAGCAGCACGCCGGCGATGGCGGCAAGGGCAGAGCCGATGGCAAACGTCATCGAAATGGTGCGGTTGACGTTGATGCCCATGAGCTGAGCGGCAGCCTTGTCCTCGGACACGGCGCGCATGGCCTTGCCCATCTTGGTCTTACCTGTAAAGAACATCAGGCCGGCCATGATAACCAGGCAGGCGACGATGGTGACGAGCGAGACGGCGCTTACGTTGAACTTGGCCAAGAACTCCGGCACCTGGAAGGTGACGAGCGAAGTGAAGTTCTTGGGCGTGGCGCCCCACAGAAGCTGCGCGGCGTTCTGCAGGAAGTAAGACACGCCGATAGCCGTGATCAGAACGGCCAGCGGGCCTGCTTGGCGCAGCGGCTTATAGGCCAGACCCTCAATGAGAACACCGAGAACCGTGCAGGCCACGCAAGAGAGAACTACAGATGCCCAGCCCGGGAGGCCGAGATACGACGTGGCGCAGAACGAGACATAGGCACCGACCATGATGACATCGCCGTGAGCGAAGTTCAGCATCTTGGCGATACCGTAGACCATGGTGTAGCCCAACGCGATGATGGCGTAGACGCTGCCCATGGACAGGCCGTTGACCAGGTATTGGATAAAGACCGTCATGTTCCACATCCCCCTTTCGAATAGGTTTCCTGTTGATGTATGAAACAGGGACGTTACATCGTCCCTAGATACCAAGCAAGCAGGGAAGGCCAAAACCTCCCCTGCTTGGGATCAAAACCGCTCTATGTAAGGCGGCCAATTAGGCCTGTACGTACTTGCCGTCGGTGATGACGTAAGCCGTGGGCTCCTTCTGGACCTGGCCCTTATCGTTCCAGGTGAGCTTGCCGGTCAGACCGTCAACGGTAATCTTGAGCATAGCCTTAGACAGCTTCTCGGCGGCCTCGGTCGGGTCGGCGTCGACACCAAGACCGGCCTCCTTGAGGGCCTCGGCCACCGCGTGCACGCCGTCGTAGGCGTCGGCAGCAAACTGGTCGGGGGTATCGCCGTACTTATCCTTGTAAGCGTTGACGAAGTCGGCGTTCTTCTCGTCGTCGGCGGAGAACGGGGTCATGAGCAGCAGGCCCTCGGCAAGAGAGGTATCGAAGCCCTCAACGCCCAGGATGCCGTCCATGCCGTCGCAGCCCATCATCTTGACGTCGTAGCCCATGTCCTTGGCGTTCTTGAGCAGGACGGACGCCGGCGTGTAGTAGATCGGCGCAAAGATCATGGTGGCGCCGGCCTGCTTGGCCTTGGTCAGCTGGTTGGTAAAGCTCGTGGCGGAGTCGTCCTTAAAGGTCTCCTCGTCAACAATCTCGAGCTTGGACTCAGCGGCCTGGGCCTTAAAGGAATCTGCGATGCCCGAAGAATAGGCGTCGCCGGAGTTATAGAACAGCACGAACTTCTCGTCCGGATACTTCTGGGCCAGGAACTTGGCAGCGTTGACACCCTGGTTGGGGTCGGTGAAGCAAACCTGGAAGACGCAATCCTTGCCGTCGGTGACGTCCTCGGAGGACGCGGACGGGGTGATCATGAACGTCTTGGGGTCGTTACCACACTCTGCGGCAACGGCAACCGACGCACCCGTGGTGGTCGGACCGACGAGGGCCTGCATGCCCCAGTCGAGCAGGGTGTTGAAGGCGTTGACGGCCTTCTCGCCATCGGCCTGGTCATCCTCGGCCTTGCTGGCAAGCGGCAGCTCCTTGGTCGAGAAATCCTTGCAGCCAAGCTCGACACCCTGGGTAACGGACTTGCCGTAGGACGCGTTGGCGCCGGTCAGCGGGCCGATGGTGCCAATCTTGAACGAAGCGTCGCTCGAAGCGGAACCGCTGTCGCCGCCGTTGGAGGAGCAGCCAGCTAGAATGGACATCGCCCCCAGACCTGCTGCGCTCGCGATAACGCTCCTGCGATTCATAACAGGGTTCAATGACTTACCGGTGAGGCTCGACATGCGGCTCTCCTCTCAAATCTCGTCGGGTTTCGGT
>DBEZQF010000102.1:0-7805 GCA_048254795.1 Collinsella sp.
CCCGCATCGAATCTGTTGTTCCCTATACTAGCGCACCTGCCAAAAAGGGACAGGTTTATTTTGGCAGGTCGTTACAATAGGTAGGACCGATACGAATGGGGGCCTTATGATTAAACTTGTGCTGACCGATATGGACGATACGCTGATTCCAGCCGGGCATGACGGCGCCAGCGACTACGCCATCGAGGGCATTCATGCCATGCAGGCGGCGGGTCTGCACTTTGGCCCGGTTTCGGGTCGCCAGCCGTCCGCGATGGGCTGGATGTTCCGCAATTGCGTCGAGTGCTTCTCGACCGGCGCGTTCTGCAACGGCCAGGTAATGTTTGTCGACGGTCAGGCGGTCGCTTCGCGCGCGACTGACAACGCCGCCCTTATGCGCTTGGCTGACTACTTGGAGCAAGAGACCGACGATACGTATCTGAAGGTCTACAGCCTGGGTGATGACTTTTGGGATAACGATGCCTATTGCGTGACGAGCGACCCCGAGCGCGTGCGCCGCGCCATGGAGTCGGGCGGCAACGCGTGGCTCAAGGGCGAAGAGGCCCCGTGCCGTCCTGTTGTCGATGACGCACCGGTGTTCAAGGCGAATATCTGGAGTGCCCGTTCGCGTGAGGAGCTCGCGGAGCTACGTGAGCGCGTTGCCGCTGAGGTACCGGAGCTCTCGCTCGTGTTTCCCAACAATCGTGTGCGCCTGTTCGACATCCTTCCAGCAGGTTGGGACAAGGGCTGCGCCGCGCTGGAGCTTGCGCGCGCTTTGGACCTGACACTCGACGAGGTGGCCGTGTTCGGTGATTCCGATAACGATCTGCCCATGATCGACGCCGTTCCCAACTCCGTTGCAGTCGCCAATGCCAACGAGGCTGTCACGGCTGCCGCGCGCTGGCATATCGGCGCTGCGGCAGACGATGCGGTTGCCGGGGCTCTGCATCAGATTGCCGACTGCGCCGCGACGGGGGAGATGCCGCCGTTTATGCGTCAGATGGATGCGACGGGTTTTGACGTCACGAACGTCTAGGGAGAAAGCTATGAAGCTTCAGCAGCTCAGGTATGTCGTCAAAGTTGCCGAATGCGGCAGCATCACCGAGGCCTCGCGCCGGCTTTTTGTGTCGCAGCCTTCGATTACCGCGTCGATCCGCGATCTCGAAAACGAGATGGGTGTGCACATCTTTGAGCGCACCAACAAGGGTGTCATTGTGTCCGAGGAGGGCGAGACCTTCTTGGGCTACGCGCGCCAGGTGCTTGACCAGGCCGATCTGCTCGAAGGCAAGTACAAGGGCGAGTCCGAGCAGGTGCCGCACTTTAGTGTGAGCTGCCAGCATTATTCCTTTGCCGTCAACGCGTTTGTCGATGTGATCCGTGAGTTTGATGCCGCGCGCTACGACTTTACCCTGCGCGAGGAGCAGACTCACGAGATTATCGAGGACGTCGCGCATATGAAAAGCGAACTCGGCATCCTGTATCTGTCGGAGCACAATCGCGAGGTCATCGAGCGCATGCTGGCGGCCAACGAGCTCGTGTTCGAAGGGCTCTTCTGCGCCACGCCGCACGTTTTTGTGTGCGCCGACCATCCGCTGGCGGGCCGCTCCAGCGTGACGCTCGAAGATCTCGAAGACTATCCGTTTTTGTCCTACGAGCAGGGCAGCTACAACTCGTTCTATTATTCCGAGGAACTGACCTCGACGTTTGAGCGCCGCAAGAATATCCGCGTACGCGACCGTGCGACATTGTTCAACCTAGCCATGGGCCTCAACGGCTACACGGTATGCTCAGGCGTGATCAGTCACGAGCTCAACGGGCCGGGTATCATCTCCATTCCGCTCGATGTAGACGAGTACATGGAGATCGGCATCATCACGCGCAAGAACACGACACTTACGCGCTACGGGCAGGCCTATATCGAAGCGATTCGTCAGCACATCTAGACTGCTGCGTTCTGCACGGGTCAAATCTCTTTATGGCAGTTCCAACTGATATAGGAAGCATCTATATCAAACCGATACAAACGCATATTTTGCGATGCCGGTAAGAGCGCTCATACTCTCTCTCGATAAAGCAATCAATTGCAAGGGAGATATCTATGAGTGTTTTAACCACGCTGAACGCGCCGTTTCGCGCCGATATCGTCGGCAGTTTTCTTCGTCCTCAGGCCGTGAAGGACGCCCGTGCCGCCTACGCCGCGGGCACGCTTGATGCCGAGGGACTTAAGGCCGTCGAGAACGATGCCATTCGCGATTTGGTGGCAAAGCAAAAGACCGCCGGCCTGCAGGTCATCACCGATGGCGAGTTTCGCCGCAGCTACTGGCACCTCGATTTTATGTGGGGGCTGAATGGCATCGAGCGTCGTGCCTCGCGTACGGGCTATATGTTTCACGATGAGGAGACTACCGCCGACACCGCCGTGGTAACCGGCCCCATTAGCGGCGAGAACCATCCGTTCGTCGAGCACTTTAAATTTGTCAAGGTGCTCGAGGGCGAGGGCCGCGTTGCGCGCCAGACCATCCCGGCGCCGATTCAGACGTTCTCCGAAGTCACGCTCGACCGCTGCGATGGCCAGCAGGAGAGCTTGCGTGCTGTCTATAAGACCGACGAAGAACTCGCCGATGCCATCGCCGCAGCATATCGCACCGTGATTGCCGATCTGTATGCCGCGGGCTGCCGCAACATCCAGTTTGATGACTGCACCTGGGGCATCTACTGCGATACCGATTTTGTCGCCAAGACCGGCATGAGCCCGGTCGACCTGCAAAAGGTAAGCGAGCTGGGCGTGGCGCTCAACAACGCCGCCATCGCGGACAAGCCCGACGATTTGGTTATCAACACGCATGTATGCCGCGGCAACTACCACTCCACCTACGCTTTTGAGGGCGGCTACGACCCCATCGCGCCGTACCTGTTTGCGCATGAGGACGTTGACGCATTTTACCTGGAGTTCGATACGCCGCGCGCCGGCGGTTTTGAGCCGCTCAAGTACGTTGCCCCGGGCAAGAAAGTCGTGCTGGGCTTGGTAACCACCAAGGCGGCAGAGCTCGAGAACGAGGATGTTATCGTCGAGCGCATCCGCGAAGCCGCTAAGTACGTGCCGCTCGAGAACCTGTATCTGTCTCCGCAGTGTGGCTTTGCCAGCTGCGAGATTGGCAACAAGCTGACCGAGGACGAGCAGTGGGCAAAGATCGCGCTGGTCAAGCGCATTGCCGAGCGCGTTTGGAAATAGCGCTACCGTTCGCAGGTGGCGGCGTGTGCGAGTCATTGCATATCGCGTACAATGGTTCGGATCGTATCGTTCGGGCAGGTTATCCGATATGCCCGATCGCCCTTCCATTCGAAAGGACATCCATGTCCCAGTCCTCGACGCCCGCCGTCACCGATGCCATCTACGATGCGTCGTCGCTCGGCCGCCCGCGCATGTTTTTGCTCGGTCTGCAGCACCTGTTTGCTATGTTTGGCGCCACCGTGCTGGTGCCCGTGCTCACCGGTCTCTCGGTTTCGGCAACGCTTTTGTTTGCCGGTTTGGGTACGCTGCTGTTCCACTTCCTGTCGCGTGGTAAGGTGCCGGCATTTTTGGGCTCATCGTTTGCCTTTATTGCGGGCTATGCCGCCATCGCGCCCAACGGCGAGGCCGAGCTTTTGCCCTACGCTTGTCTGGGCGTAGCCTGCGCCGGTCTGCTCTATCCGGTGCTTGCGGCGCTCTTCCGCGCGTTTGGCGCCAAGCGCGTTATGCGCTTCTTTCCGCCGGTGGTGACGGGCCCCATCGTCATTTCCATCGGCTTGATTCTGGCAAGCTCTGCTATTGCCAACTGCCAGACCAACTGGCTTGTGGCTGTTATTGCCGTGGCTGTGATCGTTATCTGCAACATCTGGGGCCGCGGCATGGTCAAGATTGTGCCGATTTTGCTGGGCGTTGTGGTGAGCTATGCCGTTGCGACTGCGCTGGGCGAGGTCGACTTTTCTGGCGTCGCAGCCGCTCCCTGGGTTGGTTTGCCCATCGTGTGGGATAACACCGTGTTTGCGCTCTTTGGCCCGCAGTTCGATAGCGGTCTTGCCACGACGGCCATCATCACCATTATGCCGCTGGCATTTGCGACCATGATCGAGCATATCGGTGACATCTCGGCTATCGGCTCCACCTGCGAGCGTAACTACATCGCCGACCCTGGTCTGCATCGCACGCTGCTCGGCGATGGTCTTGCCACGATTCTGGCTTCGCTCTTTGGCGCTCCGGCCAACACCACGTATGGCGAGAACACCGGCGTGCTCGCCCTGACGCGCGTGTTCGACCCGCGCGTGATTCGCATTGCCGCGTGCTGCGCCATCGTGCTTTCGTTCTGCCCCAAGTTCGCCGCGGTCATCGCCGCCATGCCGGCATGTGTTATCGGCGGCGTGTCGCTCGTGCTCTACGGCATGATCAGCGCTGTGGGCGTCCGCAACCTCATCGAGAACCAGGTCGATTTCCAGAACAACCGCAACGTGCTGGTGGCAGCCCTGGTGCTCGTGCTCTCGCTCGGCATTGCGTACAGCACCGCCGGCGCCATCGTGCTGGAGCTGGGCGGCGTGACGATTTCGCTTTCCGGCCTTGCCGTGGGCTCGCTGGTTGGCATCGTGCTCAACGCGATTCTGCCGGGTAACGACTTTGAGTTTGATGTCTCCGAGCTCGAGGAGGCTGCTGAGTAGCAGCTGCGTTCAGCTAAAACAAAATAAATGGCGCCCATGCGTATTGCACGCGTGGGCGCCATTTTTATTGCGTCAGTATCCAGTGGATGCCGCGGGCCATGCGCAAGTCGGTTTGGGCAAAGTGATTGCCGGGGTTGAGCTCCAGCGTTGTTGGAATGCCGCGCTCGACGAGCAACGCTTCCATCGCGCGCGTGTCGTCGAGTACATGCCGCATCATGCGGTTGGGCGTCTTGGTTTCCTTTTTGCCGAGTGACAGGTAGACGGCGTCGGGCGTAACTGCCATCGCGTGCTCGTGCGCATAGTCGATAAAGCCAGGAAACCACAGGGATCCCGATGCGCTTGCGACGCGGTCAAAGGCATCGGTCTGCCAGGGGGCCCAAAGCGAAAAGAGGCCCGCTAGCGAATAACCGGCAATGCCGCGCCAGGTGGGCGGCTGAGGAAGCGATGACTCCACCTGGGGGATTATCTGATTCAGCAGCTCATCAAGAAAACCGGCAGCTTGGCCGCCGAAAGGCTCGGCATCGCGTACGGTCCCGTCGCATGCCCAGGGGCTCAGCTCGCGATTCCAATCGAGCCCGCCAATGGTGACGAGGGCGAATGGCGGACAGTCGAGCTCTCGGCAACACTTATAAACCTCGCTGCCGTCGCCCACGACCACAGGAAGGTAGATGACAGGCGCGCTTTCCGTATGATTCGAATAAACGGTTATCTGCTTTTGATGCGCTTCCATGACGGGCTTCTCTCAGTGTTGTGATATCGGCAGCCGCAATTGTCGCACGCCAGCGTATGCCGGTTGGGCTAGACCAAAGACAATCTCGTGCATCCCCTGCGGACGCATATGGAAAACGCCACCGCCGGAGGGGAGCTCGGCGGTGGCGTTGTTAAACGGTGCTGGGGCTCGGGGCCTTCGCGGGAGCTGCCATGTGCGCAGAGGCGTCTAAGAACGCTTACGGCTCGCCATGGTGCCTGCGGCGATAGCGGCTGTTCCCGCAAGGACGGTTGCCACGATGGCCGCACCCGAGGTGTCGCCGGTTGCCGCGAGCACGCCGGTAGTCTTGGCTTTCGTGGTTGAAGCCGCAACGGCCTTGGTCGGCTTTGAGCCCTCAGGCTTGGGGTTCTGCTTGGACTCCGCGGGCTTGCTTTCTGCGGGCTTGGTCTCGTCGGGCTTGGGGTCTTCCGGCTTGGCTACCTCGGGAGGTGCGATGGTCGTACTTTTGGCGACTGCTTTGATATAGAGGGAGTCGACCGTGGCGTCGCCCGTGCCGATGGCTTGGCCTGCCTCGTAGATGTCGTCACGGAGCTTGCGATAGTCAATGACCTTGCCGCCTTCGGGCGTCTGGATGGCGGCGTTCTCAATCTTGATGGTGCCGATTGTCTTGCCGTCAGCGCTCATGGCACGGGCAAAGATTGCCGCTGTATCTCCTTCGGCCGTTACCTTGCTGCGGATGATCGAGATGACTGCGGGTGTGACGCCCTCGCTGGTCTGGGCGATGATGCCGATGTTCTCGCCTTGGGGTTCGCGCCTCGTCTCGCCATCTTGGTTTTCGCTGTAGGGGATGGGGCCGTCGCCGTTCTCGACATAGCGGGCTATGGCCTTGACAACGGAGTCGCTGATGTAGATGTGGCCGCCCTTCTCGTTGGGTCGATCGTTTCTGGTGGAGAATGCAGCCGAAACCTCGCCTTCCGCAAACGCGTCCACGGTGGAGCCGTTCTTGACGACGATGTCGTCCTGGTAGGTGAAGAGGGCGTTGGCGCCACCGTATCTGCCTTTACTTGCACGGACCGTCACGTTTGCATGATCGAGGGTGATGCCCTTGTGGGCATAGACGCCATATTCAACACCGTTTACGTTGAGGGAGGCGTTTGTGGCTGCGAGGCTGCCCTTGGCCTCGACGGCAGCGTCTTTCTCGGAGCTTGCCTTGACCTGGCTGCCGTCCGAGATGTTGATATTGCCGCCGCTCCAAAGGGCCTCACCATCGGCTGAGCTTGCCTCGACCGTCCCGCCACCCTTGATGGTGAGGTTCTTGTCGGCTCCAATACCCTTGTCCTTGGTAGCCCTGGCGGTGACGGCTCCGCTGTCGTCAATCGTGATATTGCCGTTTGCCCTGATGCCATCCGATGCACCCGTGGCGTTGACGTTGCCCGAACCTTTGATAGCGAGATCACCTCCGGCATTGATGGCATCAAACCCAGTGCTCGTGGCGTTGATGGATCCGGCTCCGTCGATGTTGATATTACCCGTGGAGAGGATAGCGTCCTCAGTAGATGTCACGCTGAGCGTGCCGCCCTCGTCGCCTTGGATATTGAGCTCGGCATTCTCGTTAGTGCCATGAGAAACGTTGATGCTTTCGATCCATTCGGCAGTGACGATGTTGGTTCCCGAGTAATTCACGTTGAGCTTGCCTGCGGCCTGGATCTCGCCGCCGTTATAGTTGTTGAGCTTCAAGTCGTCGGCGCCGTCCCACGACCAGGTACCGGCCTCGTCGCTCGCCGCGGTGTTGTACTTGTTGCCGCCGACCTTGACCCATTCCGCTGCGAGCGAGACGCTCGGCATGAGCAGCGAGCTCACCGTGAGCGCGCACACGGCGCCCGCGACGATGCGGCGCGTCACGCGGCGCCAGCTGCCGTGCGCGAGTCCTATGCGACGGCGAACGTCGGGCTCGACAAAATGGGCTCCAGAGGTTTTGTCATTGCGCTTGGGGGTCGTGAACAAGGCGGCCATGGTTACTCCCATCCTCATAGGGCCTATGCGATTACGCCCAGCATATCTGCAGGATGTAGCCGGCGGTAGTGCCGTTTGGAGGGCAAAATGTCCAAAACTTGGGAAGCAATATATCGCGCGCCCGTGCGTTGCCTGGCTTTAAAAGAAAAGCGCGGAGCCGCTCGATGCGACTCCGCGCTTTGGTGCTCTGCTTTGGCAGCTTTGCCGTTACGCTACAAAGAAGTAGACGAGGAAGGCAAGGGCTGCGATCCACATGAGCGGCTTGATCTTGGAGGCCTCGCCCTTAAAGAGCGCGACGATCACGTAGGCGATAAAGCCCAGGCCAATGCCGGCAGAGATGGAGTAGGTGAAGGGCACGCCGGCGACAATCATGAACGCCGGGAAACCCTGCGACACGTCGGACCAGTCGATCTCG
>DBEZQF010000103.1:0-9664 GCA_048254795.1 Collinsella sp.
GACATGAGAGCGGTTTTACCGGTTCCACGCGCGCCTGAGAAGATCGAGGTCAATTCTGGGCGCCTGCGCTGGCTCAAGAAGGCGCGGTCCAAATCCCGAATAATCTGTTGTCTGCCAGCGAGATGGGCAGGAACCTCACCAAAACTAGGGGTAAACGGGTTCTCGAGATATTCCACTAGGCCCTCCTTTCACACCGCCGTTTAACTTCATTTTACTTTAGTTAATTCTGATTAAAAGTGAGGGCTCTTTATCTAGAGCATCTATTAGGCGTGTGCGCCATCGGCGCGGCGCTTGAATGTGACAACGAGACTGTTCCTTTGTCACATTCCCGGAAAGCCTGTTTGGCGCAGGGCCTCGTAGAGGACGATGGCGGCGCTGTTGGAGAGGTTCAGTGCGCTGATGCGGTAGTCGTCCGGATTGACGAAGTTGCCGCAGATATCCTGCCGAAGGATGGCCTCGTGGCTGTCCTCGGTATGCCCCAGCGATTCCTCGTGGGCCTCCCAAGCCTCGGCGTTATCGAGTGAGTCGCAATCGCGCAGCATTGGGATGCGCTCGCAGCGCTCGGGCGCCGCGGCAAGCAGTGGCTCGGGAATGCCCGAACTCTCGCTGCCAAAGACCAGGTAATCGCCATCGCGGTAGGTACTCTGAGCATAGGTGCGGCGTGCCTTTTTGGTCAACAGATGCAGGCGACCATCGGCGGGGGAGAGACCGTTGCACGCAAGGAAATCCTCCCAGCCGGCATAGGTCGTCACGTCCAAGTTTTGCCAGTAGCCCAGGCCGGCGCGACGCACCGTCTTGTCGTCGAGCGAAAACCCCAACGGCTCCACCAGATGCAGGCGGGCGCCGGTAACCACGCAGGTGCGGCCGATATTGCCCGTATTGGCCGGAATCTCGGGCGCATACAGCACGATGTTGAACATGAATCTCCTTGGGTCAGAACGAAAAACCACCACGAAGGGGACAGGCACCTTCGTGGTGGTTTGGCGGTTACGTAGGCGGAAAAATGGCCGCTTGGATAAACCTAGGCGCGGTGCCAGTCGGTCAGGCAGGCATCGAGGGAGGCGATGAGCGCATCCTTATCCATGTGACGGCCGATGATGCACAGGCTCGTCATGCGGTCGCCCGTCTCGTCGTCCCAAATTTGCATGATCTCGGGGTTCTCGTCGATGATCTTCTGCTTCTCGCCCTCGGGCGCAGAGTCGACAAACAGGCCGTTTTCCATCAGGCGCATCTGGTGGCCGGCCTGCTCAAACATGTAGCACATGTCCGGATCGCCGGTCTGCCACAGCGGACCCTTGACGCGGATGACCTCGTCGGGCCACTCCTGCTCAACAAAATCAGTAAACTTCTGCAGGTCAAACGGCTTGCGGCGCGAGTACACAAAGGTCTCGATGTCGTACTCGAGCACCTCGGGGTCGTCGTGCTCCTCAGGATGCTCCATGGCCTCGATCCAAGCGGCGGAGTTGTAGGCGCGCATAAAGTCGAAGCGGTCGGTGTCGAGCAGCTCCTCCATGGGGACCTCGCCGTTTTGGGCCTCGACGATCACGGCGTCCTTCTGCAGACTGCGCACGATAGCCTTGAGCTCGGCAATCTGCTCAGGCGTCACGGTATCGGTCTTGTTGAGGATCAGCGTGGAGCAGAATTCAATCTGCTGGATGAGCAGGCTCTCGATGTCGTCCTCGTCGATATCCTCGGCCAGCAGGTCGCGGCCGCCGTTGAACTCGTCGTACATGCGGGCACAATCGACCACGGCCACGATGTTGTCGAGTGCGAGCTTGGGCTCGCCGCCCACCTTGGCCTCGTCGCAGAAGCTCGAGATGGTGTAGGCGATGGGGATAGGCTCGCAAATACCCGATGCCTCGATGATGATGTAATCGAAGTTGCCTGAATCGGCGATGCCCTGCAGCTGGTTGGCCAGGTCATCCGAAAGCGTGCAGCAGATGCAGCCGTTGGTGAGCGGGATGAGGTCGTCGGTCTCGGAAAGACCGCCGTCGGCGATGAGACTGGCATCGACGTTGATCTCGCCGATGTCGTTGACGATCACGGCGGCGCGGATGCCGCCATCGTTAGCGAGGATGTGGTTGAGCAGCGTGGTCTTGCCGGCACCGAGGTATCCGGTAAGCATGATGATCTTCACGGGTTTGTTGGGCATGTGCCCTCCTTTGTTAGACATGGCTTACAGTTGAATCTTATGCCAAACGCCTGCTCTTATACCCACGCGCCGGCAAATAACACAAGCTACTCCCAGGCTCCCCATACATCGGGGCAATAACCGACGGTGGCCTTTTTGCCGTTGCGCACGATGGGCTCGGCCAAGACCTGCTGGTTCTCGAGCAGCTTGTCGAAGCGCTGACTGGGGGTAAGGTGCTGAATGAGCGCGAACGTCTCCTCGTCCTTGGCTTTGGGGTTGAGCAGCTTGTCGATGCCGCCGACCGCCTGCATCACGCTCGTGAGTTCGCCTTTGCTCATCTCCTTTTCCTTAAGGTCGATAAACTGCACCTTAATGCGGCGCTCCTTAAAATAGCGCTGGGCCTTCTTGGTATCGAAAGACTTTTTGGTGCCAAAAATCTGGATATTCATGCTCCACCGCTCTATCGAATGAAGTTGGTCGTTGCTCGATCTGCCTCGGGTGCGTTGATACCGGCGGCCTGTCCTGCCTCGATACAGCGCAGGAGCCAGGCCATGTTTTTGCCGATGTTTCGCATGGTGGCAAGGCCCTCGGCATCCCCATCGGCGTCGCCGGGCACGCGGCCAAACACGTTGTTCCAGTAGGTGGAAGCAACTACGGGCATCTGCTTAATGGTGAAGTACTTGTTGAGTACATCGAAGGTGGTCGACGTGCCGCCGCGCCGGGCGACGGCGACCGCGGCGCCGGGCTTGTGCTCAAAGGCATGCCCGCCTGCATAGAAGGCGCGATCGAGGGCTGAGAGGATGCGTCCGCTGGGATGCGCATAGTAGACGGGGGAGCCAAAGACAAAACCATCTGCCTGCTCGGCGGCAGCGATGAGCTCGTTCACCACGTCGTCGTCAAAGGTACATCGACCGCCAAGCTTGCCGCACTGGCCGCAACCGATGCAGTCGCGAATGGGCTTGGCGCCCAGCTGGAACACCTCGGTATCGATGCCCTCGGCGTTGAGTTGCTCGGAGACCTCGGCGAGTGCGCGGGCGGTATTGCCGTTTGCCTTGGGACTGCCATTGACCAAAAGAACCTTCATCACAAACTCCCTCTGCTGTTGGTGACTTCTGCAGAGGATTATCGCACGATGGGGGAGGCGGTGCGGGCGCGGTGCTAATCCAGTTTGGTACCTGGCACCTGCACGGCTTTACCGAGCAACGCTTTGAGCTCGTTCAAAATGGAAACGGGCTGTCGATCGACAGCGTCCAGATGAAGCGTCGCCACACGAATGGGCGGCTGATATTCAAGCGAGCCGATGAGCACGGGAGAACCCAGGAACCGCTCGATTTCGTCTGCGATCGCGTCGGTCTCTTCGGGATCAAAGTCATCGAAAAGCGCCACGAATGTCGGCCCCGTCGAGCGGAACAGGCGACCCTTGCCGCGCGAGCATTCCATAAGGCAAGCAGCGCTTTCGGCGAGCACGCGGTCGCCTGCATCAAATCCAAAGCGGGCATTGACCTCGGCGATATCGTCAACCTTAATGGCAATAAAGCCTGCCTCGCGCGCCACGCGGCGCATTTCGCCAATGGCGTTGACCAGGGCGTGAATATCGCCCAGGCCCGTCACCGAGTCGGTCGTATCCGCTAGGCTTCGGTTGATGATGATGCCCACATACATGCTGGGCTCGGTATCGGTGCCGTCCAAGCGGTAACCCGTGCAGTCGCAAAGCGCGCATGCTCCGGTGGCATCCATTACGCGATACTGCATGTAGTGGAAGTGCCACGTGCCGTTTATCACCATGTCGAGCTCGGCGCGTACGTTGTCGCGGTCCTCGGGATGAACGCGGGCGAGCCACATGTCGACCGAGTTAAAAGGGTGCTGGGAGGGCAGGTCAAAATCGCGCACGGCGTTAACCGACCATTGCGATTCGCCCGTATCGAGGTTAAGGATGAACGGATAGCGCGTCTCGGAGCTCATGGAGATTGCTTGGAACACCCGGTCGTTGCAGGGAAGCTGATCGACGATTGGGCGTTGTGGTGCGTCATTGTCTTTCGGTTGCTGTACACGATGCATAAGCTTATAGCGATACATCTTGCGATCGGCATCCATCGTCATCTGGCGACGCGTGTCGCCGGCAAGTGGATCGACGCGCGAGCAGCCAAAGCTAAAGCTGGCGATCATGGGCGCCTTGCCACCTGAGCTCGCCTCGATCAGCCCGGCACGCACCTGCTCCAAGCGCTGCTCGAGTTCAGTTTCGTTTGCGGAGAGCGAGATAAGCACAAACTCGTCTCCACCGATACGGAACAGCATCTCATTGTGCTCCATGGTTTCGGAGAGCGTGCGGCAGATGCTCAGAATATAGCGATTGCCTTCGGCGTGGCCAAACCTATCATTGCAATGCTTGAGATGGTCGATGTCAATATAGGCGCAGGTGAAGGGATCGCCTTTGCGCCAGAGCTGCTCGACGTGACGGTCGAGTCCGCTGCGGTTGCCCAAGTTGGTGAGCGGGTCGATATAGGCGTTACGCTCAAGCAGCTGGCGCTCTTGTTGCAGGATGGCATGCGTCTTTTGCAGTTGCTCACCAACGGCGCGTAGATCTGCAGGCAGCGCGGCAACATCGAGTTCGGCGGTCGAGACGCCATTCGCAAGTCGCTGAAGATAGGCAATAATCGATTGCTCGCCCATGCGGTACGACTCGTTCATGATGGATAACCTCCTTGGGCGGAACAACGGTTTGTATCATATCCCCAATTCGGCTTGGATTGGGGATATAAGTTAGCCAATGGGGACAAATGCCCCCTTCGACGGTGGCGTTTTGCGCGCGAGCGTATCAGTTATTATTGCCGCCATTGAGCAATGCCTCAAAATCCTTCGCCGGCATGGGGCGGTAGTAGAGGAAGCCCTGAGCGTAGCGGGCGCCCATTTGTCGTAGCATGTTCGCCTGCTCATTTGTCTCGACGCCTTCGATTACAATGGGCAGATGGAGCGACTGCGCCATCTCGAGCATCGATGACACGATCTGCGCGCTGCGGCCTTGATCGCGGTCGGTGGGCACAAAGGTGCGGTCGAGCTTGATGACGTCGACGTTGACGTTCTTGAGCATCGCGAGCGTGGACTGACCGGTGCCAAAATCGTCCATATAGGTCGAGAAGCCGCGGGTGTGCAAGTCGGCTGTCAGTTTGTCCACGGCTTCGGACTCTCCCGTATAAGCCGTCTCGGTGATCTCGATGCGCATGAGCTCGGGCGGCAGGTTGTATTGGGCGGCGAGCGATCCCATATGCTCGGCAACGTCGCAGGCAAGAATGTCCACGCGAGACACATTAAGCGAGACCGGAACCACGCGAAGACCGCGATCGAGACGCTCGCGAAGCCATATGGCGACACCCTGCCAAATGTATTTGTCGAGCGTCACCACAAAGCCGCTTTCCTCGAGTGCGGGAATAAACGTTGCGGGCGAAATGAGAGAGCCGTCCTTGTCAATCCAGCGCGTAAGTGCCTCGGCGCCAATGATCTCGCCGGTTTCCATATCGACCTGGGGCTGCAGGTAGTACGTGATGCGGCCATTTGAGAGCGCGTACTGGAACTCGGTCAGCGTGCGGTGGAACGCAATCTCGTGTTCATATTCTTCGGGGCGGAAAATAGCAATGCGCTCCTTGAAGTCGTTTTTGGCGCGTCGATTGGTAAACATGGCCTTTGCCTGCGCATCGATGGTGATCTCCTCATTGGAGTCGATGGGGTAAATGCCCATGGACGGCCAAAAACCTACGCCGTCATCATGCCTGGCTACTGCCTCGCGAACGCGGTTGTAGATTTGATGGACGGTGATGTGCTTAAAGGGGATGAGTACGCAAAAGTCATCTTGGCCCCAGTACCCTGCGACGCCCATATCGGCATTCTCGATGTCCTTGAGGACCGTGCCCACATCGGCGAGTACGCGGTCGCCCTCGGCCTGGCCGTGCCATTCATTAAACAGGCGCATGTGACCCATGTCGACGGTGGCGATGCACCAGGTGTCGTCGCGCCTTGCCTCGAGAAATGCGTTGGCGCGCCGCATAAACTCGCTGGGTCGATAGAGGCCCGTGAGCGAGTCGATACGTTCGGCGATGGCGCTTTTGCGCTCCGCCTCGGGTATGGGGAGGCTGTCGTTGGGAACAAGCCCGCCGGCCGTGCGAAGGCGACGGTCGAGTTCGCCTAAAACGGCGGTCGCTTGATGGGTTAACTGCTCGTAAAAGGCCGGGACGACAAGGCAGACGGGAGTAATGGTGTCGCCCGCGATTTGAACAGGAGCGAAAACAGCCTCTTTAAGGTGGCGGGTCAGTTGCTCGAATGCCTCATGGTCCAAATCGTTGCTGAGCACGACGAACTGGACGCTTCGTGAACGGAAGACCCGGCTTCTGCCGCGGGTGATCGACAGCATGCGGCCTGCGTATTCGGCAAGCATGTTGTCGACAGCCTCGGCCCCGTAGAGCTCGTTGAGATTCGCCGTGCCACGAATGCGCACCGCTATAAGCCCCGTCTCGCAGCGGTCGCGACGGCAGGCATCGATAGCGTTGACCAGCATGCGCTGCGTTCCGAGGCCTGTGGCGGCGTCGACGGTTTCGGCAAGCGAGTGGTTGACGAGTTCGCCGACATAGAGCGAGGGGACATTTCCGTCGCCGTCGATGCGAAACCCGCGAGCACGGCAGAGAACGTAGTCACCCGCGGCATTGCGCATGCGGTACTGCATGACGCGGCGGTGTTTGGAGCCGTTAAAGATCTGGTTGATGTCGTTGGCGTAGGCCTCGAGGTCATCGGGATGGACGCGCGTCTTCCAGAAATCGCGGCAGCTGTCTATGTGCTCCGAAGGAAGACCGAGATCGCGCAAGGCGCCTTGCGACCAAAGGGTGCGGTCCTTGTCCAAGTTCTCGATAAAGAAATAACGGCCCTCGTTGAGCATCGAAAAAGCGTCGAAAATACGATCGCTTATTTCGAAGTCGTCGGCGTGGACTTGCGTAATATTGCGCCGATCGAGGTGCATGGCATGACGTAGCTTGTAGTCGTACATGCGATGGTCGGCATCGAGTGTCATGCGATTGGAGGCTTCGCCCAGGGCGGGGTCGGCGTGTGCCACTCCGTAGCTAAACGAGTGGGGCATCTCGGAATCGTTGTTTTTGAGCAGGATCGTTCGGCAGTGTTCCAGACGTTCGGCGAGGTCGTCCTCGGTCGCAATCGTAGATAGGATGGCAAACTCGTCGCCGCCTATGCGAAACGCCGCCTCGTCCACTTTCATATACAGTTTGAGATAGAGGCTTACCTGCAAGATATAGCGGTTGCCCTCGTCATGCCCAAAGACGTCGTTGCAGTGCTTGAGATTGTCGATATCGATGAACGCCATGGTAACGGGGGTGTCCTGCTCCCAGAGCTCCTCGAGGGAACGGGCAAAGCCGCCACGGTTGCCAAGCCCGGTAAGCTGGTCGGTAAAGGCGGTCCTGATCAGATCCTCCTGACGCTCGAGAAGGTCACGGACGGTCTTTTCGAGCGTTTCGGTGTAATTGCTGACAGTATCCATGTTCTAAGCGGCTTTCTGAAGTCGGAGCGGATTGCGTCGGGCGAGCTCGTTGTGTACACGCATCGTTGCTCAGCGTTTTGCGTGTATCCAGGCCCCCGCCTTGCTGCGTTGTTGGGTTACTTTGCCGGCTAATGTTCGCTGTTGATAACTGCTGAGTAGTATAAACAACAGTGCAAAATTATATATGGGTGCACATGCTGTGGGCGGCTATTATTCGACAAGCGGTAGCGCGACGATGCGATGTTCGATAAAAATGCGACTGGGACGATATATGTTGACGGGTATACTTGTCCTGTTTTAAAACGTAGGAACGGAGATGGTCGCATGGCACAGTCAAATATGACGCGCACGGTGGGGCTGGCGCTCGAGGGAGGCGGCTACCGCGGTATGTATACGGTGGGCGTGCTCGACGTTTGGATGGAGCACGGTTTGACCTGCGACCATATGGTGGGCGTCTCGGCGGGGGCGGCATTTGGCTACAACTTTAAATCGCGCCAGATCGGCCGCGCCATTCGCTATAACAAGGCCTATTGCGCCGACAAGCGCTATGCGAGCGTGACCAGCTGGCTGCGAACCGGCGATATGTTCAATGCCGACTTTGCTTATCACGAGGTGCCTATCGAGCGCGATCCCATCGACTTGGAGGCGTATCGCGCCTGTCCCATGCGATTTACGTGCGTGTGTACCGATATCGAGACGGGCAAGGCCGTCTATCACGATCTGCCGTATGGCGACGAGCGCGATATCGAGTGGATCCGGGCGTCGTCGGCAATTCCCGTGGCGACGCGTCCTGTCGCCATTGAGGGCCGCAAGTACCTGGATGGCGGCGTGGCCGATTCTATTCCCAGTGCATGGCTGTTTGCGCAGGGGTATGACCGCAATATCGTGGTGCTCACGCAGCCGGCGGGCTTTGTGAAGCAGCCCAACAGCGTGATGCCCATGCTGCGTCGCGTGTTCCGTCACTATCCGGAGTTTGTCGCAGCGCTTGAGCATCGGCATGAGGTCTACAATGCCACGCTCGATGACTTGGCACGTCGTGAGGCCGCCGGCGATATCTTTGTGGTGCGTCCGAGCGAATCGGTGAAAGTGCCGTCGCTATGCCGTGAGCCCGATGAGCTCGAGCGCATCTACCAGGTCGGTCGCCACGATGCGGAGGCGACTTTGCCGGCGTTGGAGGCCTACCTAGCGGGGTAGAGCAAACTGCCGCGGACTCGGCGGAAAGCGCATCCCGGAATGGAGGTCCAAACTGGGATGCGCTTTCCATTGCTAAAGATGTGAGGCTGCGGATCAGCTGCTCGACTTATGCCTCTGCTTGCTG
Source organism: Collinsella sp. (assembly GCA_048254795.1). Classification (GTDB taxonomy): domain Bacteria; phylum Actinomycetota; class Coriobacteriia; order Coriobacteriales; family Coriobacteriaceae; genus Collinsella. The sequence goes on from DBEZQF010000103.1 coordinate 8,983, forward strand.
CCAGGTGTCGACGAGCTCCTTGGCTGCGGCGTGGGGGTCGTCGGCACTGCAGACGGCGCTCACCACAAAGAAGCCATCGACGCCGGTTGCCTTAAGCTGCGGCAAGTCGGCCGTCTTGACGCCGCCGCCCACCACGATGGGCACGGGGCTTGCCGCGTGGAGTGCGGCCAGGTCCTCAAAGCTCTTGGTGATGATAGAGCCGTCGGCCGCGCGTCCGCAGTCGCGCTTGGTCTCGGTCTCGTGGAGCGGGCCGATGCCCAGGTAATCGACCAGGCTCATGTCGGCGGTCTTGACGTACTCGAGCATTTCCTCGCAACGGGCCGAAAGACCCACGATGGCGTCGGGGCCCAGCAGCTTGCGGCAGACCTCGACGGGAATGTCGCTCTGACCCACATGCACGCCGTCGATGGCAATGCCCTGCTCGCGTGCAGCAAGCACGCAGTCCAGGCGGTCGTCGATGAGCAGGGCGACCTGACCGGTCTTGCCGGCCTGCGCGATTGCCTGTGCGGCGTCGCCGGTCAGCGCGATGATCTCGCGGGCACTTGCCACCTTGGAGCGCACCTGGATGCAGGTAAAGCCGGCGTCGAGCGCCTGGGCCACCACATCGCCCACGGGGCGCCCGAGCGTGTTTTCGGGGCCGAGTACCAGATAGGCCGAGATATCAAGGTTGTCGCGGATGCTC
>DBEZQF010000104.1:0-1750 GCA_048254795.1 Collinsella sp.
TCGATGGTGTTGATCTGGATGACGAGTTCGCGCAGGGTCTTGGACTTGCGGTAGTTGGGCAGCTCGACCATCAGGTCTTTCATGGCGCGGCAGGCGTCAGTCACCTTGTGGGCGATGACGATGGCGTCGGGATGGATGCTCTGGATGTTGGTGAAGTAGACGCGCTGCACGACGCCCTCGATGCGGTCGAGCACGGTGTCGAGTGAGCAGCTCATCAGATCCAGATCCTCGCGCTCGAGCGGGGTGATAAAGGCGGTGAGCAAGGCGTCCTCAAGCTCATGGTGCTTCTTGTCGGCCGCATGCTCGATCGCGTGCATCTTGTTGAGCATATCGTGAATCTTTGCGGGATCGAAGTTCTCGAAAATCTTGGTGAGCAGCTCGGCGGCCTGGACGGCAAGGTCGGCGCAGGCGACGTAGTTGTCAAAGTAGAACGAATCGGGTTTCTTTGCCATGGGTGGGTCCTTTCGAGGCGAAGACGGGTGGGCGAGGTAATGCAGTCCGGATGGACGTTCGGTTTGACTAGAGGAACATCATGAACAGCTTGGCCATGACAAAGCTGATGAGTCCGCAGGCGGGGAAGGTGAAGAACCAGGTGAACATCATGTCTTTGACGACGCCGAAGTTGATGGCTGAGAGGCGCTTGACGGCACCGACGCCCATGATGGCGCAGGTCTTGATGTGTGTGGAGGACACGGGGATGCCGGTAAGGGTGGCAAGCAGCAGGTTTGCGGCGCCTGCGAGGTCGGCGGAGAAGCCCTGATACTTTTCGAGCTTGACCATGCTCTGGCCGACGGACTTGATGATGCGCTCGCCGCCCACGCTGGTGCCGATACCCATAGTGGCCGAGCACAGCAGCATAATCCAGATGGGGATGCCTGCATCGCCGACGCTCGTCTGGCCGCTGGCAAAGGCCACGCCTAAAAAGAGCACGCCGATGAACTTCTGTCCATCCTGCGCGCCGTGCATAAAGCTCATGGCCGCAGCGCTCGCGATCTGAGCGTATTTAAAGAAGACATTGGCACGTCGCCTGTTGGCGGCGGCGAAAAGAATCGAGACGAGCTTGCACAGGACCCAGCCCATGACAAAGCCCAGGCCGATGGAGAGCGCCAGACCGTAGATGACCTTCATCCACTCGTGGACGTTGACGCTGCTCGCACCGCCGAGGGCGATGGCGGCACCGGTCAGGCCGGCGATAAGGCTGTGGCTTTGCGAGGTGGGGATGCCAAAACGCGACGCTGTGGCGCCGTAGACGACGATGGAGAACAGCGCCGCGCATAGGCAGGCGAGCGCCATGGTGCTGTTTCCGCCAAAGTCGACGATATGTGAGATGGTGTTGGCGACGCTCGCGTTAAAGTGCGTCATGATGAGCACGCCGAGGAAGTTGAATGCGGCGCTCATGAGAATGGCGGCGCGGGCGGGCATGCAACGCGTAGTGACGCAGGTCGCGATGGCGTTGGGCGCGTCGGTCCATCCATTGACGAAGATGGCGCCCAACGCGAGGATCACGGTGACGGCAAGGACTGGGTTCGACACAATTTGGCCGAGGAAGGTTGAGAACGTTACGTCCATATATGGGCTTTCTCGAAGTTTGCAGACACGTTACAAAAACATGATAAATCGTATCACCTCCTGCGGGTCTCTTTACCGAGTTCTGATGGGAGAAGTGAACTTTTTGGCACTAAAATTGAATATTAGCCCTGTTGACCGCGGGTGTTCTTTTTGCTAACACGCCATGCGGACACGTGCGATT
>DBEZQF010000105.1:0-1242 GCA_048254795.1 Collinsella sp.
GCAAACGGGCATCGCCCGCGAGCTTAATGGGATATCCCGCCAGCCGAGGTGGTCGAGTAGATATGTCTTCTCGCCCCCGTCGCTCATGCAGCGCGGGGGCTTTCTTTTTGGACATGCCCCCGTCACGTCCTTGTGGCGGACCGTGCCCGGAAAGAATTCGAGGAGGTGTAATTCATGCCCCAGCAGTACAAAATCGACAAGGTTGCAGAGATCGAGTCCCGTATCGCCGAGAACGCCGGTCTGTTCGTCGTCAACTACAACGGTCTGACGGTTAAGCAGGCTCAGGAGCTGCGTCATCAGCTTCGCGAGTGCGGCGCCGAGATGAAGGTCTACAAGAACAACCTGGTCAAGATCGCCCTCAAGAACCAGGAGCAGCCCGAGATCGACGAGATCCTCGCCGGCCCCGTCGCTTATGTGTTCTACGAGTCCGAGCCGGTCGAGGCCGCTAAGGCCCTTAAGGACTTCTCCGCTAAGTCCAAGGGCGTCCTTGAGATCAAGGGCGGTATCTCCGACGGCAAGGCCGTTTCCGCTGATGATGTTAAGGCTATCGCCGAGCTGCCCACCAAGGATCAGCTTCTCGGCCAGATCGCCGGTCTCATCTCCGGTTTCGCTCGCGACATCGCTGTCTGCGTCAACGGCGTTTCCTCTGGTCTCGCTCGTTCGATTCAGCAGGTCTCCGAGCAGAAGGCAGCCTAGTTGCTGTTTTCACCCGCGGCGGCAACGCCGCACCCCTGGCGCATTCACGCCGTGTTTTAACTGATCTCCGTGCACAGACACGGAAACCGAAAGGACTTAGAAATGGCTAAGCTTACCACCGATGAGATCATCGATGCTCTTAAGGAAATGACCCTTCTCGAGGCTTCCGAGCTCGTTAAGGCTATCGAGGACACCTTCGGCGTTTCCGCCGCTGCTCCTGCCGCCGTTGTCGCCGCTCCCGCTGCTGGCGCTGCTGAGGCCGAGGAGAAGACCGAGTTTGACGTCGTGCTCGAGGGCTTCGGCGACAACAAGATCCAGGTCATCAAGGCCGTCCGTGAGCTCACCAACCTTGGCCTGAAGGAGGCCAAGGAGGTCGTCGAGGGCGCTCCCAAGGCTGTTCTCGAGGGTGCCAAGAAGGAGGACGCCGAGGCTGCCAAGGAGAAGCTCGAGGCTGCTGGCGCTGCTGTCACCCTCAAGTAATCAGGCTTTCTCGCCAGATTTCTTTGCAGACGGGGTTCGCATTGCGAGCCCCGTCTTTTTTGTTTT
>DBEZQF010000106.1:0-3194 GCA_048254795.1 Collinsella sp.
TCCAGCATAATCTCGACCAGGCGCTCAGGCGAAATCTCAAGGCCAAAATTGCCGGTCGAGATCTCGTGGTTCTGGCAGTAGATACATTTAAGCGAGCAACCGCTAAAGAAGATCGTGCCCGAACCGGCCTCGCCCGAGATAGGCGGCTCCTCCCACATATGAAGCGCCGCGCGGGCCACCCTGAGCGTGTCGTTAGCACCGCATACGCCGTGCGCGCCCTCATCGCGCGCCGCACCGCAACGGCGCGGACACAAATGGCAGGCAGGCGAAAAAAGTTCGGTCAACGACGTCGGCATAAAAACATGCTCCAAAACAACGATTCAGCAGCTCAAACGTAAAGGGCCAGACCGCGTAGACGGCTCCGTCCCTAAGGCGCCGTAATCGTCCGACACGATTTTTGTAATGTCAAGACTGGAATCGATAAAGTGCCGCTTTATGATGTAGGTATTCCGCCCCCCGCGGAGCAACTGGGTGAACCGTCGCGTTTATTTAGGGAGCCCACACAGTCGTGCCTAGTACAGGTATCCTTCGTTGTTAAGGACGCTGGAACAGTCGATGAGGGCACCCACCTGTTTTAGGTGGGTTCATTTTCGTAACGTGGGGGGTGGTTTTCTTTTGCCGAAAATCACCATACAGTCCATATGGATCCCCGCCGGCATCCCGACAAGCCATCGACAACATTCCAATATCTGGTATGCGCGTGATAATCGCACGATGCAAACCTCCGCACCCCCCTCGGTCGAGTATCATGGGACAGCTATGCCATTTCCGCGTAGCAACCTTTGACCTTTTCCTTCGACGCTTGGCGGTTTTTAGATTCATGGCTTCATCCCCGAGCTACATACCGTACCTATGCGTGGCAGCGGCGGCCTTTATCACGACCTTCCTCGCGGTGCCCCTGGTCAAGCGCTTGGCAATTAAGCTCGATGCCGTCGACTATCCTTCTAAGCGCCGCATCAACACCAAGCCCATCCCGCGTTTGGGCGGAACGGCGGTGTTTTTGGGCCTGGTCGTTGCCTGCATTGTGCAAATCCTAGGCACCTGGTACCTGGGCTGGCCGCCCGTTTTGGTGCCGCACCCGCGCCTTCACATTAGCTATCCCATGCTGGCGCTCTCCTTTACCGTCATCTTTGCGACCGGCGCTATCGACGACGTCTTCCAGCTCAAGCCCAAGCAAAAGCTGGCCGGACAGGTCCTCGCCGCGCTTATCGCCTGTATCGGCGGCCTAAAAATCGGCGTCATCGTCAACCCGTTTGCCCCCGGCGAGATCATGCTCGGATGGCTCGCCTACCCCATCACCGTGATCTATCTGGTGGCATTCACCAACATCATTAACCTCATCGACGGCCTCGACGGCTTGGCCACGGGCATCTGCGGCATCGCGTCGTTCACCATGTTTTCGATGGCCGTGCTCTCGGGCCGCATCGACGCCGCCGCGCTCTCTATTGCGCTCTTTGGCGCCTGTCTGGCCTTTTTGCACTACAACTTCAACCCCGCAAGCATCTTCTTGGGCGACTCGGGGTCGCTGCTTCTGGGCTTTGCGCTGGGCTCCATCTCGCTGCTCAACGTGAGCCGCACCGCCGCACTCACCTCGCTTATCATCCCGCTCATCGTTGCCGGCGTGCCCATCATCGACACGTTTAGCGCCATTGTGCGCCGCAAGCGCGCCCACATTAGCATCGGGCAGGCCGACAAGGGCCACATCCACCACCGCCTGATCCAAGAAGGCTACAACCAAAAACAGGCCGTGCTGCTCATCTATGCCTGGTGCATCATGCTTTCGGCCGGCGCCGCCGCCATCAATCAGGTCGAGGTGCCCATGCGCGTGCTCATTTTTACCGTGCTCGCCATTGGCTCGGCTGCCTTCGCCAAGCATCTGCATCTGTTTGAGCCCGTGCTGCGCCACCATTACAACAAGCGCACGCACGAGGACGAGCTCGTCACCCCCGACGACCCCGCCTTTAAGCAGGAGGAGCAGGCAGCTGAGGAACGTAAGGAAGAGCGCCACCACAAGCTCTAGGGCAAGCTACCGAGGATGTGCCAAGGCACCGTTGGCCAAGCGCGGCCGCGCCGCACCCATCGCACATGCCGCAGCACGCGCGTCCCTCTCCCGCCCCTCGCCTACTTACGCACCGCCCCTCCAATAAACGCGCTATCATCTTGACCCATGAACATACGTAAGGAGCAATCATGCCAAACGAGAACAGCTACGAAGTCGCGCTGCAAAAGAGCAACGCCATTCGCGAGGGCCTGGCCAAGACGCCCGAGAAGTTCACCATGCTCACCGGCGACCGCCCCACCGGCCGTCTGCACCTGGGCCACTACTTCGGCACCCTCAAGGGCCGTGTTGAGCTGCAGAACATGGGCGCCAAGACCAACGTGCTCATCGCCGACTACCAGGTCATCACCGATCGCGACACGACCGAGCACATCCAGGACAACGTGTACAACATGGTCATGGACTACCTTGCCTGCGGCATCGACCCCGACAAGACCATGATCTACGCTCACTCCGCCGTGCCCGCCGCCAACCAGCTCATGCTGCCGTTCCTGTCGCTGGTCTCCGAGGCCGAGCTGGCGCGCAATCCCACGGTCAAGGCCGAGATGGAGGCCTCGGGCCACGAGCTTACCGGCCTTCTGCTCACCTACCCGGTGCACCAGGCCTGCGACATTCTATTCTGCAAGGGCAACGTCGTGCCCGTCGGTCGCGACCAGCTGCCGCACATCGAGCTCACCCGCACCATCGCCCGCCGCTTTAACAACCGCTACGGCAAGGTATTTCCCGAGGTCGACGCATTGCTGTCCGAGACCCCGCTGCTTCCCGGCCTTGACGGTCGCAAGATGAGCAAGAGCTACGGCAACGCCATCAATATCTCGATGACCGCCGAGGAGACGGCCAAACGCATCAAGAAGAGCCAGACCGACTCCGAGCGCATGATCACGTTCGATCCCGAGAACCGCCCCGGCGTGTCTGGCCTGCTTTCGACAGCCGCCATCTGCACCGGTCGCTCCGAGGTCGAGATTGCCGAGGAGATCGGCATGGGCGGCTCCGGCCAGCTCAAGAAGTACGTGACCGAGGCCGTCAACGAGTACTTCGCACCGATCCGCGAGCGTCGCCAGCGCTACGAGAACGATCTGGACTATGTGAAGGACGTCCTGCACGAGGGCAACCGTCGCGCCAACGAGATCGCCGA
>DBEZQF010000107.1:0-5258 GCA_048254795.1 Collinsella sp.
CTCGGCATTGTTGGCGCTTTGCTCCAAGCGGCCGATCTCGGAAAGCAGCGAGCGGCGCTCGCCCTCAAGACGGGCGATCTCACCGGCGGCATCGCCCTCGGCGGCACGGGCCTCCTCGACGGCAGCGTTGGCCTCAACGACCTGATCCGACACATGCTCAAACACAGCGGCCAAATCGGGCTCAAGCCCCTCCAGCTCGCGAATGCGACGCTTACGCTCCAGAGCACCCGACGCCTCGCCGGCATCGAGGCCCACACGCACCAGGCCGCCGCAGGCGACGCGGGCGCCATCGGGGGTCACGTAAGTCACGCCGTCAACGACCGGCGCCGAAAGCGCGGCAGAAAGATCGTCCACTACGTAATAGCCGCCGAGCAGCGCCTCGACGACGGGTCCGTAGCCTGCGCGCACGGACAGACGATCAACCAGGCGGGTACCGGCAGCGCCCTCAGCGGCGGTAGAGCCGCTCACGCCGCGCGCCACCAGCAGCGCCTCGCCCGAGGCCTTCTTCTGGTCCAGGGCGGCACGCCAGGCACGCTCAAGCGTGGCGGCGTCATCAAACAGCAGGGCATCGATATCGCCGGCAAGTAGCTGCTCCACCAGGCCCTCAAGCTCGCGCGGGGCCTCGAGCACGTCGCCCAGACGACCCGAGACATCGTCGCCCAACGCACCCACCAGACGGCTCACGAGCGGCGAGCTGTCGGCCATGCGGGCATCAAGCTTCTTTTGGCTGGCAAGCTCCGAGCGCACCTCGGACAGCTTGTTGCGCGCCTCGCTCTCGCGGGCACGCAAGTCCTTCAGGGCCGCACGGGCGACCTCGGTGGCCTCACGCGCATCGACCTGAGCCCGGCGCGCTTCCTCAAGAGCGCCCTCAAGCTCCTCGGCGCGGTCGTGACGGCTCTCGAGCGAGGCCGTGACCTCCTCGAGCTGTTCATCGATCTGCTCCAGGCGCGAGGCATACATGTTGTCCTCGACCTCGGCATTGGAAAGCGAATCCTTCACCTTGGCGAGCTCGAGCGCGGCGTTATCGGCCACGCGCTGCACATCGCGTTGCTCACGCGTAAGCTGCGAAATCTGATTGTCGAGCGCCACGCGCCGCTCGTGGAGCTCAGCGGCGGCAGGACCAGCGGCGTCAACGTCCTCCTGGGCCTGCATATGCGCGCCGGTCACTTCCTCAAGCTGCGCACGCGCGTCCTCGAGCTCCTCGACCACGCGACGACGCTGATGCTCGGAACTCGAAATCTGCCCGCGCATGTCAGACAGGCGCGACACCATGTTGTGGCCCTTTTCCTCGAGCAGGCGCATGTCGGAGTTAATGCGGCCGACCACGTCTTGCATATGGCGGCGCTGCTCGCCCAAGTCGCCCACAAACAGGCCTTTTTCCTCGAGCATAACCTGGAGCTTCTCGAGCTCACGCTCCTTTTCGCCCATGCGGTACTGCGCAAGCTCCAGCTCGGCCGCGCCCTCCTTGGAGCGGCTCTCCAGGTCGTTCCACTGCGACTGCAGCGAACGCAGCTCATCGACGGCTAGCATCTGCGCAAGCTCGTTCGCGCGCGAGGACAGCTCTTTGTACTTGCGCGCGCGATCGACCTGACGCTCCAACGGTCGCAGCTGACGGGCGATTTCCTTATTGATGTCGCGAGCACGCGTCAGGTGCTCGTCCATTGACTTAATCTTTTTGAGCGCACGCTCCTTGCGGCGCTTGTGCTTGGAGATGCCGGCGGCCTCCTCGATGAGGGCGCGGCGCTCCTCGGGGCGGCTCTGCAAAATGGCGTCGAGCTTGCCCTGGCTGATGATGGAATGCGTATCCTTGCCTAGGCCGGAATCGTGCAGGATGTCCTGAATGTCCATCAGGCGGCACGGGCTCGAATTGATGAGGTACTCGCTTTCGCCCGAGCGATACATGCGACGGGTGATGGCGACCTCGTCAAAATCGACGGGCAGCATATGATCCGAATTATCGAGCACCAGCGTGACCTCGGCGACACCCACCGGCTTGCGAGCCGACGAGCCCGAGAAGATGACATCCTCCATGGCCTGGCCGCGCAGCTGCTTGGCGCTCTGCTCGCCCAGGACCCACAGAATCGAGTCGGAGATGTTCGATTTTCCCGAGCCGTTGGGACCGACGATGACGGTCAGACCCGGCTCAAACGTCATATGGGCGCGGTCGGCAAACGACTTGAACCCTTTGAGCGTGAGGGACTTGAGATACACGGTTCCTCGCTTACACGTGCTTCTTGTTCAGAATCACGCCGTTGGTGGTGTAACCCATGCGGTCGAGCGCTTCGAGCGCGGCGGCTCCCTCGGCTTCCTTCTTTGAGGAGCCGGAGCCGCGACCTTGGCGAATACCATCGATCAAAACCACAGCGGTAAAGGTGGGCGCATGCGCCGGGCCCTCGGAGCCAACGAGCTTGTACGCCGGAGGTTCGTGACCGTCGGCTTGCACGCACTCCTGCAAAAACGACTTGGGGTTCGCAGGATGCTCGGCACGCTCGGAAGCCAAATGCGGCTTAAGCGTACGGTGAATGAACTCCGCCGCAACGTCCCAGCCGGCATCCAGGTACAGCGCGCCCACGAGCGACTCATAGACGTTCTCGAGGGCCGAATGCAGGCCGCGCGCACCGGTACCGGTCTCGGAGGCACCAAAGATGATGATGTCGTCGATGCCCAGCTCGTGAGAAACCTCGGACAGCGTAGCGCCCGAGACAAGCGACACCTTCAAGCGCGTGAGCTTGCCCTCGTCAAACTCCGGATAGGACTCAAACAGGGAGCGTGCGACCACAGCGCCCAAAATGGAATCGCCCAAGAACTCAAGGCGCTCATAGCTGGCAGAAACCGGCTGGCCCTCGACTGCCGAGGGATGCGTAAGCGCCGCGCGCAGCAGCACCTTATTGTTGAACTCGTGGCCCAGGATTTCCTGGGCGCGCGTAAGTCGGTCGGATAAAGCCAAGACTTAGGCCTCCTTGGCAGCTTCGATAGCGTCGACGGCGTCGGCGACAGAGTTGAGCGAGAGCAGGGTCTCGTCATCGATCTCGAGGTTGAACTCGTCCTCGATAGCCGTAACCAGCTGCAGGCGCTCGAGCGAGTTGGCATCGAGGTCGTCAAAGGTGGTCTCCTCGCTAATTTCGGCAACATCGACGCCCAGAACGTCAGCAGCGACCTCGGCGATCTTGTCGAAGATTTCGGAGCGGTCCATAGCGCTTCCTCTCATAGTGCATGAATACCAAAAGAATGGTACCGCCCGGGCGGTACCAAGACACGGTTCTGATTCTACCCCACGACGTGCACCGCGAAGCACATAACAGCGCTCTAACTCGCTCTTATAAAACGATACCGTCCATAGAGTTGGCGACATTCTCGACCAGCCCGGCGCGCACGGCTTCGGCCGCCGCGAGCGTACCGTTTTTGACAGCCTCAACCGAGGTGGCACCATGGCCGATCAGGACCACGCCGCGCAGGCCCAAAAGAATCGCGCCGCCCTTGGCGTCGCCCGAAAGTTTGGCTTTAATCTCGCGCATTTGCTTTTTGATGAGCAGCGCGACAATCTTGGTGCCGAGCGAAGACATAAAGACACCCTTGAGCTCCTGCAGCAAAAACTTGGCAGCGCCCTCGGTGGCCTTGAGCGCAATATTGCCCGACATGCCATCGGCAACGACGACATCGAAGTTACCTGAGGTGATGTCCGTTCCCTCGCAGTTACCAACAAAGCCGGGAACGGCGGCTTTCATGGCCGGGAAGCAGGCCTTGGTAAAGTTGGAGCCCTTCTCGTCCTCGGTGCCGTTGGCAAGCAGGCCCACGCGGGGATGCTCGATTCCCAGGACGACGCGGGCATAGGCGCTACCCATCTGGGCAAAACGCACCATGTCATCGACCTCGACATCGGGGTTGGCGCCCATATCGCACAGCACCGTCAGACCGCCGGCGCGATTGGGCAGCGCATTGGTCAGACAGGGGCGCACCGGCTGCTTTTTGCCTTCGGCCTGATACCTAAACGGCGTCACGTAGGCGGTGGCAGCGGCGGTCATGGCACCGGTCGAACCGGCAGAGAAGAACGCGTCCGCATTTCCCTTCTTGATGGCGCGGCACGACAGCACGATCGAAGACTTGCGTTTGGTCATCACGGCGCGAATGGGATCGTCATCCATGGCGATAACGTCGGGTGCCTCCAGGGCCTCGACGCGCGCATGGGAGGCGGCAAAGGGATTGACGATTTCGGCGGGGCCAGCTGCCAAGACCTCGATATCGGGATCGGCGGCAAGCGCAGCCTCGATACCATCGAGAACAACCTGAGGTTTCTCGTCTCCGCCCACAACGTCTACACAAACGCGAACGTTACTCATATACATGCTCCTTATACAAAAATGGCCGACTCATTGAGCCGGCCATTGTGGTTCCATTTGGAACGGCATCGCATCCAGAGTATACCGTTACTCGGTAACGATAACCTCGCGGTCCTTGTAGAAACCGCAGCTGGGGCACACGTGGTGCGGAATCTTGACAGCGCCGCAACGGGGGCACGTGGACTGAGCCGCAGCCGAGATCTTCATGTTGGCGGAACGACGGGTGTGAGTGCGGATACGACCCTGCTTTTGTTTAGGTACGGGCATAGTGACCTTCCTTATGAACTATCCAGTGTGGCGATTACGCGCAAGTAGCGATACTACCACAGTTTTACTCATCGAGCTTGAGATTCTTCAATGCTGCAAATGGATTTTCCGTGGCAGCGGCCCATTCTGCCTCTGCCTGGACGGCGCAATCGCATTGCTCGACGTTGAGATTGCGACCGCAAGTGGGGCACAGGCCACGGCAATCGGGCTTGCAGAGCACCACAAACGGCGTGTCCATAACGACCGCGTCATTGATGGGCTCACCCAGATCGATGATGCGGTCCTCACCCAGAAGCTCATAGCCGTCCTCGTAGGCCTCGGGATCCTCGGGCACCTCAAAGAGATAAAACTCCTCGATCTCGCCGGCGATATCAAACGAGGCGGGCTCCAGGCAACGGTCGCACTCGCCGGTGGCGTGCGCGCGAACCATGCCCGTGAGCAAGACACCGGTACCGGCATTGGTAAAGACAACGTCGTAGTCGATGCCGTCCTGTAGCTGGTACTCCTTCTCGCCCACCGTGTAGGTGGCGACATCGACCTTACCGGTCAGCGGATACGAATCTCCAGGAAACTCGAGCTGCTCGGAAAGATCGACGGTAACGCTCGGGAACTCAGCCATTACCACTGACCATTCTGCTGGGCGGCACCCTCGTT
>DBEZQF010000108.1:0-2999 GCA_048254795.1 Collinsella sp.
GGCATTACCCGATGGCGCACGTAGTTTCGCAGATACGAGATATCCTCATTGCTCTCGTCTTCACGCCACGGCTGACCATGTACCTGTAGATAGCCCACGAGCTCGCCATGAGTTAGGTCGAGCAAGGGACGCACCACGATATTCCTCCGGCGAGGAATGCTCGATAGACCAGCGGGCCCCGAACCCTTAATCGCGTTCATCAAAAACGTTTCCGCGCGATCCGAAGACGTGTGCGCGGTGCAGATACGAGCCCCCGTTCGCGGTGTCCCCGTCTGGGCGCAGAGCTCGCGAACATACCTCCGCGCCGCGGCATAGCGCACCTCGCGGGCCGCGGCCTCAATATTGCCCGACCCCCCATCAAAATAAGCGTGCTCCACACACAGCGGTAAACCATATTTCGCGCAGAGCTCACGCACAAAGGCCTCGTCGCCATCGGACGCCTTGCCGCGCAGATGATGGTTTACATGCAGCACATGCAGGCGCTCGCGAGCAATGGGGGCAACACCGCGTCCGTCTTGGATATCCAGCTTTGATGTGCACGCCATAAGAAGCAGTGCCGTCGAGTCCGCGCCGCCTGATACCATGAGCACGACAGGAGCAGCCTGCTGCCTCGTCCGGGTCTCATCGACTGCCCCAGGCACGGCATGGTGTCCATAATGCTGAGATACCGTAGGCATTTGCTTCCTCCTCTATTCGTCCGCACCCATTGTATCCTTTGGAATCTTATGTCTCGTCTGCACCTTCATATCCTCGGCAGTGGCTCTAAAGGCAACTGCGCACTCATCGAGGGCCCGCAGGGGCTCATTATGGTCGATGACGGACTGTCTCGCCGCGAGACATTAAAGCGCATGGCAGAACTGGGGCTCTCGACAGACAACGTCTCGGCTCTTCTCATTACTCATGAGCATAGCGATCACATCAAGGGCCTCGATGTCTGGTGCAAGCACTGGCACGGCCCCCTCTTTGCCAGCAGTGGCACTCTTTCGAGTAAAGAAAATCTTTCGCATCTGCCTGTCGAGGAATTCGATCCCGGTGACACCCTATCCATTGCCGGCATCCACGTGCAAACCTACTCAACATCACACGATGTCATCAATCCAGTCGGCTATCGATTCGACACCCTCGATGATTCCATCGGCTTTGCCACCGACACCGGAGAGCTATCGAGCCAAGCCATGAACACCCTCAAAGATTGTCGAGTCCTCGCACTCGAAAGCAACCACGATGTGACCATGCTGCGCGAGGGAGAATATCCCCGCTTTCTTCAGGAGCGCATCCTGTCTGCAAGGGGACACCTCTCCAATGGCCAAGCCGCCGAAGCCGCGCGCGAACTTGTTACCGATCGCACCGAACAGCTCATTGCCATGCATATCAGCCAAGATAACAATCGTCCGAGCCTTACCGTCAAAAGCTATGCCAAAGCTCTGGCCGCAACCCTGGATGACGAGGTCGGCAGCTCCGCAACCCTTCTCCAAGGATCGCGAAAGCTCTCGATACGCCCCGCAAGCCAGCATCGGCCAGCAACCATTCAATAACTGGGCTAAACAGCAAAAGGGGCCGGGAATCGCTTCCCAGCCCCTTTTGTTGTCTTTTAATAGCGAAGAACACCAACGAAGTTATTCGATGGAGATCTTCGTAACGTTCTTCTTCTCGACGATCTTGGGAACCGTAACGGTCAGGATGCCGTCAGCGTACTTAGCCGAGAGGCCCTCGCTCGAAGCGTCCTTAAGATACACGCCACGCGTCGCGCTGTACGAGCTGAACTCCTTCTGCAGGAAGTTCTTGCCCTCGTTCTCCTCGTCTTCCTCGACATTCACGCTAATGGACAGACGACCCTCGTTAAGCTCGACATCGATATCGTCCTTGGCGACGCCGGTCAGATAAGCCTTGACCTCATAGCCATCGCCCTTATCCTCAACGTCAACGGGGAACGCCTTAGAGGCAATCGAGTTGTTTGCAAGGTCGGTCATATCATCAAACAGATCGAACAGCGAGCTAGCAGAAGGACGAACGCCAAAAACCGAACGATAAGGAACCATGCTTGCCATGTTTACCACTCCTTTTAAGGACTGCCGAGTCATCTTCTAAGTGACTGGGACTTCTTTTGACGCTCTTATATATGCCCACCCAGTGCTCATATATACATCGACTATAAAGTTTTTTGAGTCCAGTACTATAAGCATATCTAAGTGTGTATGACTAAGGTTTTAGTAAGGTTAAGGTTCTTTGAACAAGAGCTTAAATAGCAAGTATGTTCGCAGCTACAAATAACAAGGGGCTTACAATGAGCGCGTACACGTTGTTGGTAACGAGCTAAAGGGCATCATGGACGACCAAAACCAGAACAATATGTTTATGCCGACGCAGGGCGAAGATACTTCCACGCAGCCGCCACGGTTCCATCGCCCCCACATCTCGCAAGAGCCCATTAATGATCCGGAGCCCGAGTATGTGACGAGAAATCGATATCAAACGCTCGAGGATGCCCAAACGGGACGTAAACATATGGGCGTCGCCTCGGGAGACCCTGTATATCTGAAAGACGCACCATTATCTAAAAACAGCGCAGCTAGTGATGAGCCGATGAAAGCATCCGCCACTCATCAACAAAGAGGTCCTCGACCAAAGCAAACCTTGACGCATTCGGCTCGCTATCTCGAAACGCCAAAACAGGGAAAATCAATCTTCGTTTCATCAAGTAAACGACGCAAACAGCATCGACTGACAATCCTGCTTTTGATTATTGTGGGCATAGCAGTTGCCCTTGTTATTCGTTTTATTTTCTTTAAGTAAAAGCTCAATACCAAAAAGAATTAAATCGTCTGGCGTAAATGAGTTATTTATGCCCCGTAAACGCAAAAAAAGGGGGAGGCCGCGAGGCCTCCTCCTTCTCAGTTCGATGACGGCTCGGTGCCGTCCACCGGTCAGCGGCGCCCTGGCCTCCCACGGGCTGACCCCGCAGTACTCTCGGCGCGATGGGGCTTAGCTTCCGGGTTCGG
>DBEZQF010000109.1:0-15354 GCA_048254795.1 Collinsella sp.
CATGCGGCACACGAGCACGCCGCCGATGATGCCGCCCACCAGGCCGCCATGGAAGCTCATGCCGCCTTCATTGGTGGCAAAGATCTCGAGCGGATGCGCCCAGTAGTAGCCGTCGCCGTAAAAGATGACGTAGAACAGGCGGGCGCCAATGATAAGGCCAAAGACCACGCCGACCACGACACTCGTCAGGTCGTCGACCGTAATGTCAAAACCCCAACGGCGCTGCGTGCGGTACATGACGACCGCCGTGAGCAGAGCGCCAACCACGTAGGCCAGGCCGTACCAGTAGATGGTGATGGGCCCCGCCGAGATCGCGACAGGATCAAGCATATGGTAGAAGTCGTTGAGCATGTCGACCCTCCTACTCCCTACATACAAATGCGGCCGCGGGCCTTGCGCTCGCAGCCGCATATTTGGGCGTAACGTCTATGCGGAGTATGCCGTCCGCAGCTTTCGCATCTTAGAACGGCGCGTACTCGTCGTACAGGTCCTCGGCCTCGCCGGAAGCATTGACCTGCTCAACGCGGGTAACGCCGGGCACATGCTCCTTCAGGATACGCTCAATGCCCATGGACAGGGTCAGCGAGCTCATGGGGCAGCCGGCGCAAGCGCCCTGCAGCTCCAGTTTGACGACACCCTCGTCGTCGACGCCCACATACTCCATATCGCCGCCGTCGGCCTGCAGGTTGGGGCGAATCTCTTCAAGAACCTTCTTAAGCAGCTCTTCGTTAACAGCCACAGGGGCTCCTTTCTCACAATTACGCGGGCGCGCCCGCGGACAGAAGCTATGTTACTACAGCCATGTACCCGCTCACGAGCCGTCCATGCGCGCAGACGCGACCTTCACGAGTAGTCAATTTGGGACGGGGCTCTTTTGGCCGTTTTGCCGCCAGCTGGCGTTGGCACGCGCTACTGCTGAGCCTGTCCCCCGGTACCAATCTGGACATCGACGATAACCTGGCGGTAGCTGATGCCGCAGGAATCGAGAATGCGGCGGCTAATACGGCCATCATCGGTGTCGGCATACTTATTGTCCAGGTAGACGACCTCGCCCACACCCACCTGCGCCAGGATCTTGGCGCAGTCATGGCACGGGAACAGCGTGACGTAGACCGTGGAACCCTCAAGGTCTTTGAGCGAGCCACGGTAGTTGAGCACGGCGTTGGCCTCGGCATGCACCACGTAGTTGTGCTTATCCTGCAACGGGTCGTCGCTCGTGCCCCACGGGAAAAAGTCGTCGTTGAGCGCCGAGGGCGTACCGTTGTAGCCCACCGAAAGGATGCGGTGGTTGGTGCTGGCGATGCACGCGCCCACCTGCGTGTTGGGGTCCTTACTGCGGCGCTGCGCGGCGATGGCCACGCTCATAAAGAACTCATCCCAGCTAATAACGTCGCGGCGCTTGCCCGACGCAGTTTGATGAAGATCGTCCGACATGGCAGACACCTCCGTAATCGCAACAGTTTGACCCATTGTAGCAGGTGGAAGGTGGAGACGTTTTTGTCCCATCGCCTCCATCGCTACGCGCGACGGGGCTTTTGATTGATGTGGTAGAGCTCGGCCAAGCCGCGAAGCGTCAACGCGTCATCGACCGTCAGGCTATGACCGACAAGGGCCGCAAGTGTCTCGGCATCGTCGCCGGTAATGACGATGGGCACGCTGCCCTCCCCCGCGGCCTTGGTCGCGCGCATCTCGGCGAGCACCATGTCGAGCATGCCGTCGATGCGGGCCACCTCGCCCAGAACCACGCCCGAGCGCATGGCCTCACGCGTGTTGCGGCCGATGACGTGCGTCGGCGCCGAGGGCTCAACCTGAGGCAGGCGCGCCGCAGCGGCCGAGAGCGAACGGGCACCGAGCGCGAGCCCCGGCGCGATAACGCCGCCGACAAAGGTACCGTGCGCGTCGATGGCCTCGATATTGGTCGTGGTGCCCAGGTCAATCACAATGCACGGCGAGCCGTAGACAGCGCGGGCAGCCACGGCGTCGGCGATGCGATCGGGACCGATCTCGGCCGGGTCATCGTAGTGCACGGGTATGCCGGTCTTGAGGCCCGGCCCCACGGTGAGCACGCGCCCCGTGCAGGTACGGGAAAGTGCTGCCTTCCACGGGCGCTCGAGCGCCGGGACCACACAGCTCAGCACGGCCGCGGCGGGTACGATCACCCCGGGCACACCTGCATCGGCGGCGAGTGCGCCCATGACCTGCACAAGTCGCATGCGCGCTTCGTCGGCCGTAATACGGGTCGGCGTCGTGATTTCGCACGTCGCTAGCGGACATTCCTGCGCCGCGGCCGAATCCTCGGCAAACAGGCCAAAGCGAATGAACGTGTTACCCACGTCGACCGTCAATATATATGCGCACCCATTAAGCATCGTCGGCGCTCCCTTCGTCTGCCCAGCAGTATATCGCCTACCTAAACCAGTCATCCCAAAATGACTAACTTGCGGCTATACTGGTGCGCGGTCGTTTGCGAGCTCACGCGGCGGCCCTTGGTAACCCGACTTCCCGCGCCGTATCCGTAGCGGCGCTTGCGGGGGAAGCGGATATACGCAAAGGAGTTCTATATGAGCAATCCCTCGAACCGCGCCTCGATGCGCGGGCAACTTACGCTGCGCGGCGTCGTCATCGGCGTCCTTGGCTGCGTGATCATCACGGCAAGCTCGGCCTATACCGCCCTCAAGATGGGCGCCCTCCCCTGGCCGATCATTTTCGCTGCCGTCATTTCGCTGTTCTTCCTTAAGCTCATGGGCAACGCCAGTCTCAACGAGGCCAACGTCACCCACACCATCATGTCCGCGGGCGCCATGGTCGCCGGCGGTCTGGCGTTTACCATCCCGGGCGCCTGGATGCTGGGCTATGCCGACCAGATCAGCTGGCTCGACATGTTTATCGTGGCGCTCGCCGGCACCGTCTTGGGCCTTCTGGCGACAGCGCTCATCCACCGTCACTTTATCGTGGACGCCGCGCTTGAGTTCCCCACCGGCAACGCCGCAGCTCAGACCCTGCGTGCTACCGAGGCCGGCGGCAAGACCGGCAAGCAGCTCTTTGGCTCCATGGCCATCGCAGGCATCTACAGCGTGCTTCGCGACGCTCTGGGCGTGGTGCCCAGCATGCTGTGCACGCTCAATATCCCCGGTGTGACCTTTGCCATCTACAACTCGCCCATGTTGCTGTCCATCGGCTTTTTGGTGGGCTTCGCCCCCGTCGCCTTCTGGTTTGCCGGCGCGCTTCTGGGCAACTTTGGCATCATCGTCGGCGGCACCGCTGCCGGTCTGTTCGATGTCGTAACCGCGCAGGGCATCGTCAAGTCCCTGGGCATGGGTCTTATGATGGGCTTTGGCGTCGCCGTCGTCCTTAAGGACATCCTGCCGCAGGTCGCCGGCATCGTCCGCGGTCTTGCCGCCGACAGCTCCACCGACACCGACGAGCAGTCGCTCATCTCGGGCTCCCTTAAGATCGACGCCGGCATCATCGGCCTGGGCACCGCAGCCATCGCCGTGATCATCGCCATCGTGCTTGACCTTGGCCCCGTTCCGGCCGTCATCGTCACGCTGTTCACCTTTGTCACCACCATCATGAGCGCTCAGAGCTGCGGCCAGACGGGCATCGACCCCATGGAGATCTTTGGACTCATCGTCATGCTCATCGTGGCGGCCTTTGCACAGATCGCCCAGGTCAAGCTGTTCTTTATCGCCGGCATCGTGGCCGTGGCGTGCGGCCTTGCGGGCGACGTCATGAACGACTTTAAGGCCGGCGCCGTGCTGGGCACCAACCCGCGTGCACAGTGGGTCGGCCAGGCCATCGGCGGCATCGTGGGTGCCCTGGTCGCTGCCGCCGTCATGGTCGCGCTCGTCACCGCCTATGGTCCGGACGCCTTTGGTCCCGACAAGAGCTTCGTTGCCGCGCAGGCTAGCGTCGTCGCCACCATGGTCTCGGGCATCCCGAGCGTACCGTGGTTCGCAGGCGGCTTTATCGCCGGCATCGTCATGTACTGGCTCGGCATTCCGGCCATGATGATCGGCCTGGGCGTGTACCTGCCGTTCTACATGTCACTCACGGCATTCCTGGGCTCCTGCGTCAAGCTCGCCTACGATAAGTGGTCCGCCCACCGCGACGCCACCGCTGGTCTTTCTGACGAGGAGAGGGCTGCCAAGGATGCCGCCTTCCAGGAACAGGGCCTGGTTGTCGCCAGCGGCCTGCTCGGCGGCGAGTCCATCGTCGGCGTTATCCTGGCGTTTGTCTCCGTGGGCTTAAGCCTGCTGGGCTAAGCTGAGCAGCTGCTCGACAGCAACCATATTGCCTACGGCTTGCCCGGTCGGTAGCTTCTGCGGCTGCTGACCGGGCTTTTTGATATCGAAACAAAGAAAGGCCGGCGCGCTGCGTTTAACAGCGCGCCGGCCTTATCGTTTGGCTAACGAGACGGTCCCGTTATGAATTGAAGTTCGTTGCAGAAACTACGCTCGAAACGCTACATCTGCTTGCGACGACGATCGCTCAGCGTCACGCCCGCAGCCACGAGCGTAATACCGCCGATGACGAACACCTCGCCCGCAAGAGCGGAATTGTCGCCAGTCTGGGCGAGCGCGGCAGGCGCAGCCTGTTTCTTGGCAACGGGGGCCTTTGCGGCGGCCTGCGTAACCTGGGGCTTGGCCTGCGGCTCAGCCTTGGGATGATACTTGTCGTACTCGGCCTGAGCGGCAGCCAAGGCATCCTTGGCATCTCCGAGCTCGGCCAGTGCAGCGGCATAGGCGTCGTTGGCGTCGGACAGCTTGGCATCGGCATCGCTCAGGGCAGCCTTGAGACCAGCGGCAGCATCGACAGCAGCCTTATAGCGAGCGTAGGCAGCGTTCAGCTTGACCAGCTTCTCGTTGCCCGTCGTGCCCGCGGCAAGAGAGGCCTTGTGGTCGACAGCCTCAAGATCGGCCTTGAGCGCCTCGTCGTTGGCAAGCTCGACCTTGGCCTTAAAGATCTCGAAGTTCGCATCGACGACGGCTTCGTTGGCGGCCTCGAGCTGCTTCTGGGCATCGGCGACACTGGCTACGGCAGCGTCATAGGCGGCCTTGGCGTCGTCGACCGCCTTCTGAGCGCCGGCGAAGCGCTCGAAGGCCTTGTTTGCGCCGGTCAGCTCGCCCTCGGCAGCCTTGGCCTTAGCCTGTGCGTCGGACACAGCCTGCGCCTTGGCGGCAACCGCCTGCTTGGCGTCCGAAAGAGCAGTCGCGGCCTGGACATCTGCGGCCTGGGCCTTGTCTACACCAGCCTGGGCGGCATCGTCGGCCTTATTTGCCTCGTCAAGCGAGCCCTGCTTATTCGCAAGGTCCGCCTGGGCGGCATCGCGCTTGGCGGCAAGGTCCTTGACCGAAGCAGTGGCGTTGACATACGCCTTATTGGCCTGTTCGGACTTTGCCTTGGCGGCATCGCGGGCGCTGCGAGCCTTCGCCTTGTGAGCAGCGGCATCGGCTGCGTTCGTCTTGCTGTCAGCAAGCGTGGCGTTTGCTTTATCGAGAGCTGCCTGGGCAGTAGCGGCCTTGCTCTTGGCGGCATCGAGCTTGGTCTGGGGCGTCTTGACGTCGATGCCCTTGAGTTTGGCTTCGGCGGCGTCGTATGTCGTCTTCGCGGCGGCGGTGCCGGACTTAGCCTTCTCGTACTCGCCCTTGGCAGTGTTCATGTTCGTGTCGGCCGCGGTATAGGCGTCGCGTGTGTTTTCTTGCTTATCCAATGCGTTAGAATAAGCCGTTCCAGCAGCCCCGAAGTTCTTCTGCGCCTCTGCCAGCTTATTCTGAAGCTGCTTCAGCTGCTCCTTCTGCTCCTGAGTGCCGCCTGCGTTGTAGGCAGAGTCGATGTAGTCGTTCACGAGCTTCTTGAACTCGGAGACAGTGAAATCCTTCTGCCCCGTGCTCCCGCTATAGTCGAAAACGGTTACCTCGGAATCGGTATTCTTACCGCTACCGGTCGCGATGCCGATAGCCTTCGCGCCGGCATCGATGATGTTTAGATAGTGCCCGCACTCATGGTAAATGCTGTTGTAGTGCTGCCAGATATAGTAGGAATCATATCGATGGCTTCCAAGTGCGTCGCCATACTGTTTGACGTACTTATCGAATGCCTCTTTTTCCTGGGTATAGAGACCGGTATATGGCCATCCGAGAGTATCCTCGGTCTCGCCGCCGGCATATGCACCGCCGCCGCCTGCAAGGTTCTCGCCTTTATCGAAATAGCAGTTCGAGTGATCCCAAATATTCGATGAATATGAGGCGTTGACTGCAGCTGCTGCGGTCATGCGGAGGCTGACGCTAAGCTCCGACTGGCCGTTCGCCTTGCGGAGGTTGTTCTGGGTATCGAGGTAGGTCAGGGCGTTGCGCATCTGCTCCAAGGAGAGCGGATTGGTGTCTCGAGACATGTCCTGATCGACGTAATTATCATACCAGTCCTGTTTATCTGTCGTCCCCATGAGCATCGACGCGGCAGTGCTTGCATTCGACTTCTGCGTGGCTGTGAACTGGCTGCCGCCGATGATATAGTTCATGAAGCCGAACATGCCCTGGCTGATGACGTTCTGATCCACGGTCATGTTCGACTTGAGGTCGGCAATCTGCTGGTTGAGCTTCTCGACCTCGGCGTTTGCGGCGTCGTATGCATTGTGTGCGTCGGTTACTTCAGCACGAGCCTGATCGAACTCGCTGTGCTTCTGTTGGCGGACCTCGACGAGTCGGTCGTACTCCGCCTTCTTGTCGGCCTCGGTCTGCTGAGCCTGCTCGTATGCCGACTTCGCAGCGTCGCGCTTGCTGGCGGCGGCGTTGTACTCCTTGTTTGCCGCACCGTATGCAGACTGGGCAGATGCCACAGCAGCGTTGGCGGCGTTGGCCTTCTCCTGCGCGGCAGCGACGGCAGCCTGGGCGGCCTGCAGATTTGTCTGTGCGGTGGCGTCGGCATCCGTCGCGGCATTGAGCTCCGCCTGCGCGGTCTTGAGCTCACCAGCAGCAGCCTTCTTGGCGGCCTCAAGCGCACTCAGGTCGACACCTGTACCCGAGACGGCAGCATCGAGCGCGGCCTGCGCCTGGTTGAACTTCTGCTGGGCGTTATCGCGCGCGGTGGTTGCGGCTGCGAGAGCAGCGGCAGTCTCCTGCTTCTTGGCCTGGGCGGAAGTCAAAGCGGCCTCAGTGTCCTTCTTTTCCTGCTGAGCGCTGGCCTCGGCAGCCTTGGCCTGGTCCAGATTGGCCTGTGCAGTAGCAACGGCCTTATTGGCGTCATCGAGCTTTGCCTGCGCGTCCTCGACGGCCTTCTTGGCGGCCTCGTACTCGTCCATACCCATGGCCTCGAGCTTGGCCTGGGCATCGTCGAGGGCCTTCTTGGCCTCATCCTGCTTTGCCTTGGCGTCCTTGAGCGCCTGGGTCTTATCCTCGACACTCTTGTTGGCTTGATCGAGCTGATCGTTCAGGTCGCCCAGCTTCTTCTGCTGCTGCTCGGTCTTTTCGACGGCGGCTTTGAGCTCGTCAATCTTCTCCTGGAGCGCGGCGACTTCTGCTGCGTTCTGCTCGATTTCGTTGTCGCTCACAGCCTGCGAGGCCTGATTCTTTTGCTGCTGCGCCTGCTTTTGAGACTGGCCCGCCGCGTCGGCCTTCTTCTGGGCGGCATCGTAGGCGGCCTGAGCGTCCTTGAGCTGCTTTGCCGACTCCTCGGCCAGCTGGGCAGCCGTCTTTACGACCGCTTGGTTACCGGCGGCAACGGTATTCTCTACAGAACTACCCCCCCCCTGAACAGAATCGCCGTTATCGGTTGACGGTGCGGCGATTGCCGCCAGCGGCGACATGAGCGGCTGAGCGATGAGGCCCGCCGTCAAAACGGTTGCGACGGCGCGGTTGGCAACGCCCTTGACGTTGACAGTCTTGGCCCGAGGCTCAAAGTGTTGTGGACTGTAGTTTGCCATGGCTTTCTCCCTTTGACACGGATGTATCCATACGTATCAAACGGTAGCTGTCGATTTTTGAATTCTGTTGCGCAACATTGGCGACCAGCGTATTTTTTGAAATTCACGCTCTCATGCTTCACAGTTTCGTCACATTTGAAGGAGCTGGTGCATCATATTCTCGCGGGATGGAATTGAGCCTGTGATTTGCATTTGCTCCCGCGTCATCCGCCCTATCGGATTCCACATCCAACAGACACCCCGCCCGCCACGGTGTAGAGTTAGGACAACGGGCGCGTTGCGCGGACCGCGCTGGAACGAGGTGGACATGGAACTCGACAAACAACAGATCAAGCGACTACGCGAACGCCATCACCGGCGCCACGGCATCCGCCCCGCCCATAGTGAGGCCATGGAGAACGCCACCCGCTTCCTAAAGCGCGCATTCAACATTCGCGAGGGTCGCGCGCCCTACCACGTAATTCGCAAGCGTTTTGTAAACGGGGCGCGCCTAACCGGCTCTCACCTGTGCATCCTCATCATCGCCATGCTCATCGCAAGCATCGGCCTCGATATCGACTCGGACATCGCCATCGTGGGCGCCATGCTCATCTGCCCGCTTATGGGCTCGGTCCTTGCCATGGCATACGGTATTGCCACGCTCGACCGCGAGATTACCGTCGAAGCCGTCGCCAGCCTTGCGCTGCAGATGGCCTTTTGCCTGGTCACGTCCACGCTGTACTTTAAGCTCTCGCCCCTTGGCACCACCACGGCCGCCATCATCGACAACTCGACACCCACCGTCTGGGACCTTACCGTCGCACTCGCAGGCGGCTTTGCAGGCGGGCTGGGCAACTCGCGCGACCAGGAACCCGCCACGCTCATCGCCGGCGTGGCCGTGGCGACCGCGCTCATGCCGCCCCTGTGCGCGGCGGGCTACGGCATCGCCATCGCAAGCGGGTCGCTGTTTCTCTCGGCGCTTTACGAGTTTGGCATCAATGTAGTCTTTATCGCACTGGCTGCCGAAGCCGTGCTGCTTCTTTTGCGCGTGCCGCTCAAGCGCGACCTGAACGGCGACGGCATTGTGACCGCAGAAGAAGACGCCGAGGTCGGTGAGCTGTCACGCAAGGTGCGCCGCCGCATTATTGTGGGCACGGCGATCTTTGCCATCCCCTGCATCGTTATGACCGCGGGGTCTATTGGCTCGGCGCAGGCCGGCGTGCAGGACGGCTACGGCGTCACCGAAACTACGCGCGAGCTTGCCGCGGTGCTGCCGGGCTTTAGGGATTACACCGTCGCCGTCGAGACCTCGGCTACCGAAGGGGACGAGGAAGGCATTGTAGAGCGCGAAATCGTCGCCCATGTGACGACAAGCGAGGCGCTCGGGGCACACGACCGTCACGTCGCCCGTAAGCTCATCGACCTCAATGTGCCCGATCTCGACCGCGTGGAATTTGATGTGGAGTAATGCGGAGCATGGGATGGCTCCCGCGCACAGGCGCAAGTCGCGGCGAGGCTCAGACGCGACGCAGGCACAAGCAAAAAACGGGACGTAGTTCACGTCCGCGCCCCGCTCGCTGTTTTATTGCCGTGAATCAGACGTCCGCATCGACATCGCCAGACTCCACCGTAAACGCCGGATCGGTGCTCACAAGATAAAATCGGGTCACCTCAGTATTTCTAATTAGGTAAATCTGCCCCTGATTGCGTCGGCGCGATATATACGCCACGTGGACCGTACCGAATTCTTCGCCGTTTTCCTTCTTTAATATCAGGATGTTAGGGTCATCCGTACGCTTAAACTGCCCGTCAACGCAGCTGCCGTCTTTGTCGACCAGTTGCCACCGATGGTTATCCTCTTCAAGAAAGGCCAGGGTTTCCCGACTCGTTTTGTCATCCCGATAGTAACCGTCAATGGCAAACCCTTCGGAAGCGCATTCCTGCATATAGGACGTTTCTCGACTTATAGCAAACAGCCCTGTAGCGCCCAGGAGCACAGCCAGGCAGACCACTGCAAGGGTTATCGAAATAGCACGGCGACCCATGTTGGCCCAATCAATAGTTGTTCAACGGAGCGCGAAACATACCTGGAACCTCCGATATCAGGGGGAACGTCGCCAGCAAGCTGGCGACAACTATATGTTTCTGATATCAAACCATATGGCTACCACTCACGGAGGGGGCATCGGCGAACGGCGTGTTTTCATACTCCATTGGTCAAACCTAAGCACAGTGCTACAGCTCGTACTTGTACACGCGGTAGATGTACTTTTCGGCTTCCATCTCGTAGGTGGCGATGGGTAGACCGTAGCGATCGTCTCGTCGTTTGGCAGATAGGTCACACTGTGCTGGCCTGCGTTGAGCGAAAAATCGCCTTGGGCCTGCAGTAACTTGTCCTCAAAGCCCGAGCCGGCCCAAAAATCGGGTGAGCCCACGGAAGGCTGTAGCAAGGTCATTTGCGCAACATGTGTCCAACAAAAACGGGTGGCAGCCGCTACGGCTACCACCCGTTTGCCTCATATCTAGCCCAAAGCAGGCCAACTACTTCTTAATGCCGTGTCCCAGGCGCTTGGCGACCGATGCAACGGCCTCCTCGCTGGCCGGCCCGCAGCTCACGCAGCCGTCGTGGGCACGCATCTGGCCGGTGACCTCGTCCATCGCGAGCGGCGCCACCTTCTCGAGCTTAAAGCCTTTACCGGCGCGCATGTTTTCCTTGGCCACGCTAATCATGAGCTTAATGCGGTTGAGCTGGTTGACCTCGGATGCACCGGGGTCGTAGTCCACCGCGACGATGTTGCTCTCGGGATGTTGGCGGCGCAGCTCCTTGATCACGGCCTTGCCCACCACGTGGTTGGGCAGGCACGCGAAGGGCTGCGTGCAGATGATGTTGGGCGCACCGTGATCGATCAGGTCGAGCATCTCGGCCGTGAGCAGCCAGCCTTCGCCCATGTTGTTGCACACCGAAAGCACCGTGCGGGCCTTGTCGGCCATGGTGCCGATGCGCTCGGGTGCCTCGAAGCGGCGGGACTTTTCGAGCATCTCCTCCACCGGCGTACGCATCCAGTCCACGAGCTTGATGAGCGCCTGCATACCAGCGCGCGTAGTGGCAGAGCTTCCCAGCTCGTCCTTCTGCAGCTCGGCGTTGCTCATGGAGTACAGGAAGAAGTCGAGCAGGCCCGGCACCACGGCCTCACAGCCCTCGCGCTCGATAACGTCGACCACGTGGTTGTTGGCCGTGGGATGGAACTTGACCAGGATCTCGCCGACCACGCCCACGCGCGGCTTGGTGCCCTCGCCCGCAAGCGGCATGGTGTCGAACGCGCGGATGGCCTCGCGGCACAGCTTGGTGTAGTTGTGGCGGTTGAACTTGGGCGCCAGTTTGCGGGCGCGCGCCATGTACTCCTCGTAGAGCGCGTTGGCGGCGCCGGGCGTGGCCTCGTACGGGCGGCAGCGGTAGAGCATCTGCATCATCACGTCGCCAAAGAGCACCGCGTAGACCGCCTGCTTGAGCAGCGCCGGCGTAATCTTAAAGCCAGGGTTGTCCTCGCCGAGCGCCACGGCCGAAAGCGAGATCACCGGGATCTCGGGGTGGCCGCTCTCGCGCAGGGCCTTGCGAATGAGCGCGATGTAGTTGGTGGCACGGCAGCCACCGCCGGTCTGGCTGATAACCACGGCCGTCTTAGACAGGTCGTACCGACCGCTCTCGATGGCCTCCATGATCTGGCCCGTCACCAGGATCGACGGATAGCAGATGTCATTGTTCACATAGCGCAGACCGGCCTCGACGGCATCGTGATCAGTCGAGGGCAGCAGCTCCAGGTTGTAGCCGGCACCACGGAACACCTCTTTGACCAGATCAAAGTGGATCGGCGCCATCTGCGGGCACAGGATGGTGTAGCCCTCGTCGCGCATCTGCTCGGTGAAGGGTACCTTGGGCCACGCGGTCGACGCGCTCTCACGCTGGGCCTCAAACGTGTACTTGCGGCTCGCGAACGCGGGGGCATCCGTGGAGGGCGCCACCGGCGCGGCGTCACCCTGCTCGTAGGCCTCGCCCGCGGCCGTGGCCTCGGCCAAGCGCTCGGCCTCCTGGTCCTTGAGCGCTGCCATGAGCGAGCGGATGCGGATGCGCGCGGCGCCCAGGTTGGACACCTCGTCGATCTTGAGCACGGTGTAGATCTTGCCGCTGGCCTCCAGAATCTCCTGCACCTGGTCGGTGGTCAGAGCGTCCAGGCCGCAGCCGAAAGAGTTGAGCTGGATCAGGTCCAGGTCGTTGCGCATCGTCACAAAACGGGCGACGGCATACAGGCGGCTGTGGTACATCCACTGGTCGACGACGCGAATCGGACGCTCGGGCTTCACCAGGTGCGCAAGCGAATCCTCGGTAAAGACCGCGAAGCCAAAGCTCGAGATAAGCTCGGGTAGGGCATGGTTGATCTCGGGGTCGTTATGGTAGGGACGGCCGGCGAGTACGATACCGTGGCCGCCGTGATCCTCGACCCACTTAAGGGCCTCCTCGCCCATGGTCTGGATGTCCTCGTGGAAGCGCGCATCGGCCTCAAAGGCAGCGTTGACAGCGGCATCGACCTCGGAGCGCGTGATCTTGGGACCGCGCACGCGACCGCGACCGGCCTCAGCATCGGCCACGCGGTCGACGGCGAGCACCTGGTACAGGCGGCGCTTGAGCTCGGTCTTGTCGTGATACGGCACAAACGGATACAGGAACTCGATGTTCTGCTCGCGGATCTCGTCGATGTTGAGTGCCAACGCCGTGGGGTAGCTCATGACGATGGGGCAGTTATAGCAGTTACCGGCGGTCGGATCCTCCTTGCGCTCCCAGCGCACGCACGGCATCCAGATAAAGTCGACGTCACGGTCGATAAGGTTCATCACGTGGCCGTGGCTCATCTTGGCCGGATAGCACACGCTCTCGGACGGCATGGACTCGATGCCCGCCTGGTAGGTCTTTTTGCTCGACTGGTCAGATAGCTGTACGCTAAAGCCCAAGCGCGTAAAGAACGCGTGCCAGAAGGGGTAGTTCTCGTACATGTTGAGCGCGCGCGGGATACCCACGGTGCCGCGCGGGGCCTCGTCGGGACTCAGCACCTCGCGGTTAAACAGCAGATCGTTTTTCTTTTTGAAGAGATTGGGGGCCTCGGTCTTCTGCTTTTTGTGGCCGGCGCCCTTCTCGCAGCGGTTGCCGGTGATAAAGCGCCTGCCGCCGCCAAAGTCGTTGACGGTGAGCTGGCAGTTGTTGGAGCAACGGCCGCAGCGGACATGCTTTTGCGTCACGGTGAGGTGCGCGATGTCCTCGGCCGAAAGGATGGTCGAGGCGCCATCGGCGCCGGCGCGATCGCGGGCGAGCAGGGCAGCACCATAGGCACCCATGCAGCCGGCGATGTCGGGACGCACGGCATGGACGCCGGTGAGCTGCTCAAACGCGCGCAGCGTGGCATCGGACATAAAGGTGCCGCCCTGGACGATTACCTGGCTGCCGATCTCCTTGGGGTCACGCAGCTTAATGACCTTGAACAGAGCATTCTTGATGACGGAATAGGACAGGCCGGCCGCGATGTCGCCCACCGTGGCGCCTTCCTTTTGCGCCTGCTTGACGCGCGAGTTCATAAAGACCGTGCAGCGGCTGCCCAGGTCGACCGGGGCCTTGGCATGGATAGCGGCGTCGGCGAACGCGCGCACGTCCATGTTCATAGAGACGGCGAAGCTCTCGATAAAGCTACCGCAACCCGACGAGCAGGCCTCGTTGAGCATGATGTGCTCGATAACGCCGTCCTTGACGCGCAGGCACTTCATGTCCTGGCCGCCGATGTCCAGAATGAACTCGACGCCGGGCAGGAACGCCTTGGCGCCGCGCAGGTGCGCGACGGTCTCGATCTCGCCGGAGTCGGCCTTAAGGGCCTCGATGAGCAGCGCCTCGCCGTAGCCCGTAGTGGTCACGTGGCCGATGGTGCAACCGGCGGGGATGTGGTTGTAGAAATCGGCCATGATGACCTTGGCCGTGCCCAGGATGTCGCCGTTGTTGTTACCGTACCAGGTGTGCAACAGCTGGCCGTCCTCGCCCACGAGCGCGGCCTTCATGGTGGTGGAGCCGGCGTCGATGCCGATGAACACGCGGCCGGTGTAGCCGTCGAGTTTGCCCTTGGGGACGACCTCGGTGTCGTGGCGACCCTTGAACTCGGCAAAATCATCGTCGGTGGCAAAGAGCGGATCCAGACGCTCGACCTCGGCACCCTGCGTGTCACCCAGGGCATCGATGGCCTCGATGAGCTGCGGGAACGTGCTGAGCTTGTTGGACTCATGCGCCATGGCGGCGCCGCTCGCCACAAACAGGTGGGCGTTTTGGGGCACAATGCGGTGCTCCTCGTCCAGGTTGAGCGTGAGGTAGAAGCGATGGCGCAGCTCGGAGAGATACTGCAGCGGGCCGCCCAGGAAGGCGACGTTGCCGCGGATGGGACGGCCGCACGCCAGGCCCGAGATGGTCTGGGTCACGACGGCCTGGAAGATGGAGGCGGCCACGTCCTCGGGGCGGGCGCCCTCGTTGAGCAGCGGCTGGACGTCGGTCTTGGCAAAGACACCGCAGCGGCTAGCGATGGGATAGATGGTGGTGGCGTTGGCCGCGAGTTCGTTAAGGCCGCTGGCGTCAGTGTGCAGCAGGGTTGCCATCTGGTCGATGAACGCGCCCGTGCCGCCGGCGCAGGTGCCGTTCATGCGCTGCTCGATGCCGTTGTCGAAGTAGATGATCTTGGCGTCCTCGCCGCCCAGCTCGATGGCGACGTCGGTGGCCGGGATGAGGGTCTCGACGGCACGCTTGCTGGCGATGACCTCCTGGACAAACTCCAGGTCGAGCCACTGGGACAGCAGCAGGCCGCCCGAGCCGGTAATGGCGCAGGTCATCTGGGCCGTCGGCAGCACGGTCGCAGCGCCCTCGAACAGGTCGCGGGCACAAGCGCGGACGTCGGTGTGGTGGCGCTGGTACTTGGCGTAGACGATCTGGTTGTCGTCGTTGAGCACGGCGAGCTTGACGGTGGTGGAGCCCACGTCGATGCCCAGGTGCAGGTTGCCACGAGCGTTCTCGGGGTTGAAGATCGCGCCTTCGGGGGCCTGGGCGGCAGTGGCGGCTGCGGGCTCAGCGGCAGTGACGGGCTCGCTAGCGACGGACGTCTCCTCTGCCGCGTTCTTGGCCTCGGCAACCGCCTCGGCAACTTTCTCGGCAGCCGCGGTCGCGGCCTTCTGCGCGGCGTCCACCACGGCGGGCGCGGCCTCGCGCGCAGCAGCGACCATGCGGTCCTTGATGCCCTCGACGAGTTTGCTCATTGTCTCTCCTCTTAGTTGTTGGACTCGACGGTTGCGGTGGTGTCGACCGCGTCCTCGAGCTGCAGATTCAATAGCTTCATGCCGTATTCCGGCACGTTGATATCGATGGGTTGGCCATACAGGTC
>DBEZQF010000110.1:0-3105 GCA_048254795.1 Collinsella sp.
GCCCACGCGTTGGGTACCCTGTTAGATGCATATCGAGCATCTGACGAAGGATTCACTATGCCCTGTAATCAATTCCCGTTGACCCAGCGCCGTAAAGCATGGGGCCGCATCACCATCCTGTTCGCGCTCATCGCGCTGGCGATCACCGCGCTTCCCACGGCGTCGTTCGCCGGCACGGACACCGCAGGCAACGTACTTGCGACCGACAATGACGCCAATCCGTCCGGCGTCGAGGGTGACCTGTACTGGGCCGGCCAGGCCCTCAACTTGGACGATACGTCCATCGACCGCGATATCATCGCCGCGGGCGATACCCTCTCGATCCGCGACTGCACGGTGGGCGGCGCCGTCCGTCTGGCGGCGCGCACGATTGATATCGCCCAGACCACGGTTGATGGCAGCGTGACCGTCGCTGGCCAGCATGTCGTGCTCAACACCGGTAGCACCGCCAACTGTTTTTACGCGATGGGCGAGACGGTTGCCCTGCGCGGCTCTACCAAGTCGGCAGCGCTCGCGGGCGACACGGTGACCATCGATGGCACCGTCGAGGGCGATGTCGAGGTTTGGGCCGACAAACTCATCCTAGGCAAGAACGCCCACATCACCGGCACCGTGAACGCGCACGTCTCCGAGGACCCCGAGCGCGCCGCGGGAGCCGAAGTCGGCGCGCTCAAGATCGACCGCACCGAGAACGAAGATACTTCCACCGTTAACGATGTCATCGGCGGTATCGTCGCCGCGGCACTCTCGACCTGCTTTGTCGCCCTGCTACTCGAGCTCGTCTTTCCGCGCGCGACCGCCAGCGCCGCCGGCATGCTCCACCAGCGTCCCACGCCCCTGTGGGTGAGCGGTCTTCTGGGTACGATTGCTATAGCCCCCGCCGTCCTACTGTTGATTATCTCTATCGCTGGCCTGTCGCTTGCCGGAGCCCTCATGTGCGGCGTTATCGGCATCGCATTGGTGTCGAGCGCCTTTGCGGGGTGCGCGATCGCCCGCATGGTCGGACACAGCCAAAACCGCTACGCCATGGCAGCCGTGGGTGGCATCGCCGCAGGCGCCCTCACAGGGCTTCCCCTCGTAGGCGGCTTCATCAGCGGCGTGGCCTTTGTCTTTATGCTCGGCTACATCATCCAGATCATCTGGCGCAACGCCCGCCTCAAGCCGCAGCAGCCGACTAACACGCCGGGACTCCCCACCGCTTAGCAGCTAACCGCCACAAAGATGCCAAGCACCTTTGTGGCGGCGCAAACGAACCTGCCCCTTGCACCAAAAAGGCCGTCGACCATTGCGGTCGACGCCCTTTCTTGTTAGTCGCTATAAAGCCCCAGCGCTTATTTGTTGACCTGGCCGGCGCGAACGGCAGCCTTCTTGCGGTCGGTAGCATTGAGCAGACGCTTGCGCAGGCGGATGTTCTTGGGAGTAATCTCGACCAGCTCGTCGTCGGCGATGTACTCCAGCGCTTCCTCCAGCGAGAAGGTGCGGGGCGGCACCAGCTGGACGGAGATATCGGAGGTCGAGGAACGCTGGTTGCCCAGGTTCTTGGTGCGAGCGATGTTGACGACCATGTCGCCGGCCTTGCTGCGCTCGCCCACGATCATGCCCTCATAGCACTCGGTGCCCGGCTCAACAAACAGCTGGCCGCGCTCCTGCAGCGTACCCAGAGCATAGGCAACGGCCTTCTCGGTGGTCATGGAGATCATTGCGCCGTTCTGACGGTTACCGATCTCGCCGGCGTAAGGACCGTACTCCAGGAAGGTGTGGTAGAACACGCCCTCGCCGTGGGTGACGTTCATGATGCGGTTCTTGAGACCCATGATGCCGCGCGTCGGGATCTTGAACTCAAGGTGCGTCACGATGCCCGAGGTGTCCATGCTCGTCATGATGCCGCCGGAGGTACCGAAGACCTCAACGACCTTGCCTGAGTACTCGTCCGGGCACTCAACGACGGCCTGCTCGACAGGCTCCATCTTGTTGCCGTTCTCGTCCTTCTTAAACAGGACGCGGGGACGGCCGACCTGGAACTCAAAGCCCTCGCGGCGCATGGACTCCATCAGAACAGACAGGTGCAGAATGCCGCGGCCCGAGACCTCGACGCCGCTCTTGTCCTCGAGCTCCTCGATCTTCATGGTCACGTTGTTCTCGGCCTCGTTGAACAGGCGCTCCTTGAGCTGACGGGCGCCCACGATGTCGCCGTCGCGACCGACGAGCGGGGAGGTCGAAGCCTCAAAGACGATGGACAGGGTCGGCGGGTCGATCTCGATGGGCTCGAGCTCGACGGGGTTCTCGGGGTCGGTGTAGACATCGCCGATATCGGTGCGTTCAATACCCACGACAGCGGCGATATCGCCGGCGCCGACTTCCTGGCACTCGGTGCGGCCCAGGTAGTCGAAGGTAAAGAGCTGCTTGACGGTAGCGGTGGCGCTGGAGCCGTCGTTCTTCACAACCAGAATCTGGTCGCCCTGGTGAATGGCGCCGGAATACACGCGACCGATACCGATGCGGCCGACGAAGTTGGAGTGGTCGATGGTCACGCACTGCATGGCCAGCGGGGCGTTCTCGTCAACCTCGGGCGCGGGCATGTCGTCGATGATCATATCGAGCAGCGGATACATGTCCATGTTGCCGTCGTTGGGGTCAAGACGGGCAAAGCCGTTCATGGCGCTGGCGTAGACCACGTGCTCCATGGCGAACTCAAGCTGGTCGTCGGTGGCGCCCAGGTCGGCCATAAGGTCGAGGCAGTCGTTGTAGGCCTTCTCGGGGTTAGCGCCCGGACGGTCGATCTTGTTGATGACGATCATAATCTTAAGGCCGGTGTCGATAGCGTGACGCAGTACGAAGCGGGTCTGGGGCATGGGGCCTTCAAAAGCGTCGACCAGCAGCAGGGCGCCGTCGGCCATACGCAGCACGCGCTCGACCTCGCCGCCGAAGTCGGCGTGGCCCGGGGTGTCGATGACGTTGATCTTGACGTCCTTGTACTCGATAGAGATGTTCTTGGCGAGAATCGTAATGCCGCGCTCGCGCTCCTGGTCGTTGGAATCCAGGACGCGGTCCTCGACCTGCTGGTTGGCACGGAAGGCGTCCGTGGCACGCAGGAGCTTGTCGACC
>DBEZQF010000111.1:0-2192 GCA_048254795.1 Collinsella sp.
CGCTCAAGGATATTGAGATCATCTGCATTAACGACGGGTCGACCGACAACTCGCCGGCGATTATCCGCGAGTATATGGAGCGCGATGGGCGCGTCAAGATGATCGACAAGGCCAACAGCGGCTACGGCGACTCGATGAACCACGGACTGGACATGGCACGTGGCAAGTACGTTGGCATCTTGGAGTCCGATGACTTTATGGCGCCCGACGCACTTGAAAAGCTTGTCTCGACCGCCGAAAGCAATAATTCCGACTTTGCGAAGGCGAACTTTGATTTCTACTGGTCTAAGCCCGAGGAGCGCCGTTCGCTGCACGAGATGTTTAAAGCCAAGGACTGCGGCAAGCCAGTGCACCCGAGCGATACGACGCAGTTCTTTAAGCAAAAGCCGTCGATTTGGTCGGCCGTGTACCGTCGCGATTTTCTTGAGCACAACGGCATTACGTTCCTGCCGACTCCGGGGGCATCCTTTCAGGACACGTCATTTGCCTTTAAGGTGATCGCGTGTGCCGATAAGGCTGTTTACCTGCATGATGCCGTGTTGTCGTATCGCCAGGACAACGAGAATTCCTCGGTCAATTCTTCGGCTAAGGTCTTTTGCGTCAATACCGAGTATGCCGAGATTGAGCGTTGGATTCGAGAGGATTATGCCCGTGATCATGCAAGTGATGACGTCGCGCGCATGCTCAAGTTCAATCAGCTCATTAAGTACGATTCGTACATGTGGAACTACGTGCGCCTGGCGCCTAAGTTCTATAAGGAGTTCCTGGTTCAGATGGCCAAGGAATTTCAGGCGGCCTTGGACGCGGGGGAGTTTTCGCTTGACGACCTCATGCCGTGGAAGCGCGCGAACCTCGCTGCCATCCTCAAAGATCCTGAGGGCTGGGTTGACGAACATCCGAGTTTTGCGACGGATGGTGCATTGGGGCGTGCTAAGTATTACGCCTCGGTTGGAGGCCCGGGCGTGGTCGCCGCCTTCCTCATCGAATCGCTGAGGGGGTAGGTCGGCATGGGAGAGGCCTCGTGTCCTAAAGCTACGATTGTCGTCCCCGTTTACAACTCTGCGCGCTCCATTCAGCGATGCGTCGATTCGCTGTTGGCTCAGTCCGAGCGCTCGATTCAGGTTGTCTGCGTTAACGACGGTTCGACCGATGATTCGTTGAACGTGTTGCGCCGGATCGCGCAGGCCGACGATCGTGTACTGGTGATTGACCAGGAAAACGCGGGCGTCTCGTGTGCTCGAAATGCCGGAATCGATGCCGCCGAGGGCGAGACCGTCTTTTTTGTGGACGCCGACGATTACATCGATGCCCAGACGATCGAGCGCGTGCTGCATGCCATGGAATCTGCAGATGCCGAGGCCGCCGTTTTTGGCGGCGTCTGTGAACCTGCCGATGCTGCTCCCAAACGCGTCCAGCAACTCATGAGCCCCAAAGCTGGTACCTTCGGCGCCCGTGATCCCCAACTGCTGTTCCATTCGAATGCGCAGCCCTATGCCTGCCGTGCGGCTTTTTCGCGCGAGCTGCTCAATCGCGAAGGCATTCGCTTCGCTCTCGGTCTGGCTTTGGGCGAGGACGTCGTCTTCCAATTTGCGGCTTATGCGCTTGCCCACAAGACCGTCGTCATGCCGGACAAGTTCTACCACTACGTGATGGAGAGCGAATCGGCGACGCACGAGTTCAACAGTGTCGAGGCTCGCGCCAAAAAGCTCGATGCCCATATGAGAATGCTCGAGGAGGTCTTGGAGGACTGGGCGGGCTACGGTCTTATGGACCTGTGTCCCGGCGAGCTGATCACCTGGTTCCTGGACCTTATCGTGTTTGATTTGGCGCGCTTAGATTCCGATGACTTCCATCGCGTGACGGCTCGCGTCAACATGGACCTCACGACGTTTTTGGGAACGGAGTGGGCGGATATGCCTGCTAAGGGCGCCGTTCGCCGTGTTGCCCACAAGCTCGTTGCGGCGATCTCGGGCGTTTCGATGGCAGATGCCACGCTGTTCTATCTTTCGACTCGCGGTCTCAAAGCCTGCCTGGAGCGCTTTGTATAATTCCAAGCGCTGCCGCCCGCCGCAACCCGGCTGCTAAAATAACCCTGTTACACGCTATTCAACAGGAGGTTCTCTTGCAGAACTCTGATACCCCTAAAGTTTCGCTGCTTGTCCCCATTTGCAATGTCGAGCGCTATCTGCGCG
>DBEZQF010000112.1:0-5153 GCA_048254795.1 Collinsella sp.
AACTTGCTACAATGTCTGCGGCGCGGAACCAGCCTCCCGCGCCGCTTTTCTTTTTTGGCCACATGCCACCAAGGAGAACCTCCCCATGCACAACAAGCGCGTGCTCGTCGCCATGAGCGGCGGCGTCGATTCCAGCGTGACCGCGTATCTGCTCAAAAGTCAGGGTTACGAATGTGTCGGTGCCACCATGCGCCTCACCTGCCCCGCGCCCGATCCCGTCACGGGCATGAGCAAGGTCGACCGCGACATCGCCGATGCAAAGGCCGTCGCCGAGCGCCTGGGGATACCCCACCATGTGCTCGACCTGCAGCAGACCTTCGACCGCAACGTGATCGAGCGCTTCGTGACCGCCTACCAGGAAGGGCTGACGCCCAACCCGTGCATCATCTGCAACCGCCACATAAAGTTTGGCGCGTTGCTGGATGCGGCGCTGGATATGGGCTGCGACTACATCGCCACGGGCCACTATGCCAAAACGAGCCAAGCGCCCGACGGCACCTGGCAGCTGCATCGCGGCGAGGACTCCAAAAAGGACCAGAGCTACTTTTTGTATTCGCTCACGCAGGAGCGGCTGTCACGCACGATCTTTCCGCTGGCTGGGCTGGACAAAGAGCGCGACGTGCGCCGCATAGCCGCCGAGCAGGGCTTTACCAACGCCCAGAAGGCCGAAAGCGAGGATATCTGCTTTATTCCAGACGGTGACTACGCAGGCTATATCGAGCGCCGCTGCGGACATCCCGCTGCGCCGGGCGACATTGTGTGGCGCGATGGCAGCGTGGTCGGGCGCCACAACGGCGCGCTGCGCTACACCATCGGCCAGCGCAAGGGTCTGGGCGTCGCGATGGCGCACCCCGTGTATGTGACGGGCGTCGACGCCGCCAACAACACCGTGCATCTGGGCGAGGCCGAGGACCTGACCGCCGCTGCCCTCACGGCCGATGAGTGGATCTGGAGCGCGCCGGACGCACGCATGGAGGCCGAGCTCGATGCCGGCGGCATTCGCGTAGGCGCCAAGTACCGCTACCGTCAGAAAGACCAGGCAGCGACCCTTACGCGTGACGAAGACGGGCAAATGCTGCTAACTTTTGACGAGCCACAACGAGCCATCGCCCCCGGACAGGCCGTTGTGGTCTACCGCGGCGACATCGTCCTCGGCGGCGGCACGGTGACCGGCGCACTTAAATAGCCGCGGGTTTATCGCTGCACGTGTCGAAGTGCCTCAACAGAGGCACTAACCTCGATTACGCGACGCTCGAGGCCTCGGCAAATGGCCTCGAGTCGACCCTCCGCCGTCGCCCATTCGCTCTGCGAAAGAATCTCGATCGCCTCATCAACAAATCCGTTGAGCCGCGATGAATCGAACCAATCGAGTGAGTCCGCAAGCGCCAGCTGGACGGAAGGGTCGGGCCCAAACGGCTTAGCGGAAAACCCAAACTCCCCAGCTGCGAGCACGGCAGTTGGTACGTTGTACCACAGGCAGTTGCCGCTATCGAACAGAGGAGCAGGTTTTATCTCCAGGGTGTCAACATTACGGATGATGCCGAAGTTTCGCCAATGGCGGTTGCTGTTGGCCAAAAGGGCATCGCAGACAATCATCTGCGACATAGACCTTCTCACAGCGGCCTCATCGGCACCATGCTTGCCAAGGTAGCGACAGTATCGATCGTATGTCGAGCTTCCTCGCTGGCCGCCAAGGGCGTTCTTAACGTAAACAGCCGGAACGTATTCCTCGCGGCTATCAAGAAAGTCGTCGCACAGACAGACAGGGCCATCGAACATCCGCTCAACCGTATAAGGAACAAACTCACCCTCCGACAGCAAGCGACGATGTAGAGCCGTTGCAACCGCCTCGTTAAAGGGACGTTGATCGTCCATCCCGCACCCTTTAGCCAAAACGCGAATGTCGTTTCGGATCATCCACGATTTAGGGAGCTCGCCCTCGGACGTGTTATCCGGATTTTTAAGACCGATGCCTTCCAGCCAACCAGAACGCTCTTCGGGCGCCGATCGCTCAAATTCGTTCTCAAAGTAATTGATGTTTTGCCATTCGAGCTCATCGCATTCTGCCGGCCGCAGCCAATAGCAATCCGAAAGCGAGAGACCCAGGCACCGAACCGGAACCTCGATGCCACTGGCAATTCCCAGTTCACGATAGCGCGAGACGAGCCCGGGGCGGACGTCAGGCACCGACCGATGGCTCCACCACACGTTGAGCTCCCGTTTATTCACTGTAGGAGAAGAGCTCGAGCACGTGCCAAACGGCATTCGTTGCGTATCGAGGACCTTGGCGATTTCAAAGGGAAACTCGCGCGTCGGATCAAATGAGACATACGCGACCTCATGGTCGGCCGACATCAGCGTAAACTTGCGTCCCACATCGGCTGCAGGACGGCGCCCTCGTTTGCGGACCTTTTGATAGGCGATCGCAGAATTGTACTCGACCATCTTCCGGCCGCCCACAATATCGCACACAAGCGTTCCCGATGCGGCAAGTTGAGATATGCGGGCTTTCGTAACGCCCAACAGGTGGGCGGCATCACCCATAGACAAGTACCCAGACGTATCCATACACCGCATCACCTCGTTAAGTAATTTATATGTTTAGTTAATAGATTACATACATCATAATACTAAACATCCTAAAGCGAAAAAAGGCCCGAGAAATCGGGCCTTAGCGATCGGTCAGCCGAGTCGCAAGCTGCTCCCCTAGCGCTGTACGTAGGCGCGGACGAGCTCGTAGGTGTTGCGCACGCCGTCGATGTGGCTGCGCTCGTAGTTGTGGCTCGCGTACACGCCGGGGCCGATCAGGCCGTGACGGATGTCGTAGCCGGCAGAGAGCGTGGCCTCGACGTCCGAGCCGTAATGCGGGTACACGTCGATGGCATAATCGAGCTCAAGCTCGCGCGCGATATTGGACAGCGTGGTCACCAGATCGTAGTTGTAGGGGCCACCCGAATCCTTGGCGCAAATCGACACCATGCGCTCGGTGCAGCCCAGGTCGTCGCCCACGCAGCCCATGTCAACGCTGATCATCTCGCGCGTGTCGGCCGGCACGAAAGCACCGCCGTGGCCGACCTCCTCGTACACGGTAAAGAGCAGCGACACCTTGCGCGAAAGCGACACCTCGCCATCAGCAACAGCGCGGGCAAGACCCAGCAGAATCGACGCCGACAGCTTGTCATCCAGGAAGCGGCTCTTGATGTAGCCGCTCTCCGTCACCGTGGTTCGCGGATCCATAGCGATGATGTCGCCGGTCTGAATGCCCAGCTCAAGCACATCGTCCTTGCTGTCGACATTCTCATCGAGCAGGATTTCCATGTTCTTCTCGATGGTCTTGACCGGCTCGTCGGCCACGTGCGCCGAAGGCTCGGTGTTAAGAACCACACCCGTGTACACATTGCCGTCACGCGTGTAGACGGTGCAGTTCTCGCCATCGGCCGTAGACCACTGATGCCCGCCGAGCGTCGTGGGACGCAGACGGCCATTGTCCTTAATGGAGCGTACCATGGCGCCCAGGGTATCGACATGGCTCGCCAACACGAGCGGCTCGCCCTCACCACCAAGCTCAACGAGCACATTGCCCTTGTTAGAACGCTCGGGGCCAAAGCCCATATCGCGCAACGTTTCCATTAGATAATCAGTCGCCGCACGGGTATAGCCCGTAGGCGAGGCGATAGAAGTCAGCGTCTTAAGCTGTCCCGCGATATAGGAGAGCGTCCCCTCTAGAGAAGCATCAACATTAGAAGCCATATGCATCCTTCCAAGTAAAACTAAGACCGAGTCCCGATTTTAACCGTTCTGCACGGTCAATGCCCTAGGAGCCGAGCCGCCTCCCGACGTCCCCGCACCGGTTTTGTGCACGCGCACGGTTTACAACCCGAATCTTGCATAAATCCTATCGGTATCTGCATAAATATGAGACATCTTTTTACTTCGTCTCAGGGTACCCCACCTTGGACCGTGCAAAAAACGGAGTATTCAGCACCGTGGGTCCCAACGACCCCATCACAAACGATAAAACGACGCGGTTACAGCAGTGTTGTAGACCGTCGCAAACCAAAAACGCGGCGACAGCCATCTCCGTCCATCAATAGCCCGCCCACAGGGGCTGTCGATGGGCGCCCGCGGGCCACTACGGCCCATTCACAACGTTATGCATTTTTCAGAGCTTGCTGAATACTCCCAAAAATGCACGCTGGGAAGTGCACCACCTATCCGCAGCGGGCAGCATGCTTTGGTTTTACCCGTCTCAGGACATTGACGCAGCACAAAAAGCCCCGCCGTGCGCAGCACGGCGGGGCCAGCAGCAAGTCAAAAGACCATACGCCTACGGGCGAAGGACCACCAAACTGGGTTAGGCAGCCGGGCAGATCTTCTTGAAGAGCTCGATGACGTCGTCGAGCGTCGCCTCGCGCGGGTTGCCCGGGAAGCAGGCGTCAGCCATGGCGTCCTTGGCCAGGATCTCGATCTCGTCAGCCTTCATGGCCTCGCAGACGTGTGGGATGTTCACGTCGGCAGAGAGCTGCTTAACGGCGGCGATGGCGGCATCGGCGGCCTCGGCGGTGCTCATGCCCGTGGTGTCAACGCCCATGGCGACGGCAACCTTGGCCAGGCGCTCAGCGCAAACCGGCTTGTTGAACTCCATGGCGATCGGCAGCAGCATGGCGCAAGCGACGCCGTGCGGGGTATCGTAGTGAGCGGACAGGGTGTGAGCCATGGCGTGGTCGATGCCCAGGCCAACATTGGAGAAGCCCATGCCGGCGACATACTGACCAAGAGCCATGCCCTCACGGCCGGAGCCGGGCTGGCCGGACTTGGCCTCGGCGACGGAGTCGCGCAGGTTCTCGCTGATCAGCTTAATGGCCTCAAAGTGGAACATGTCGGAGAGCTCCCAAGCGCCCTTGGTGGTGTAGCCCTCGATGGCGTGGGTCAGAGCGTCCATGCCGGTGGAAGCAGTCAGGCCGGCGGGCATGGAAGCCATCATGTCGGGGTCGACGACGGCGACCTCGGGGGCGTCGTTGGTGTCGACGCACACGAACTTGCGGACCTTCTCGGGGTCGGTGATGACGTAGTTGATGGTCACCTCGGCGGCGGTACCGGCGGTCGTCGGCACGGCGATGGTGAACACGGCGTGGTTCTTAGTGGGAGCAACG
>DBEZQF010000113.1:0-1342 GCA_048254795.1 Collinsella sp.
TCTGGCGCTTGATGTCGTGCTCGATGGTGTCCAGAATCTCGTGGTGCTCAAACGCGTCGCCCTCGCCGGGCATCTCCACGTGGGCGCTGGCAAACTGACGACCGGGGCCGTAGTCGTGCACCATGAGGTCGTGTGTGCCCAGGACCTGCGGATAGGACATGATCTTGTCGCGGATTGCCTGGACGAGCTTGGGGTCGGGCGCTTGCCCCAGCAACGGGCTGATGGCGTCGCGCACCAGGCCCATGCCGCTGATGCAGATGAAGATGCCCACACCCAGGCCTGCCCAGCCATCGAGATCAAAGCCGGTCGTCTGCGAAATAAGCGCCGCCACCAAGACCGAGCCCGAGGTGATGACGTCGTTTTTGGAGTCCTGCGCCGTGGCGATGAGCGTTTCGGAGTCGATGCGATCGCCCAGCGTGCGGTTGAACGCTGCCATCCAGAATTTGACGAGCATGGACAGAACAAGGGCAGCCGTGGAGAGCGCCGAATACACGGTGGGCGAGGGCTTGATGATCTTGGTGACCGACTCGAGGATTAGGTTGATGCCGACGGCACAAACCAGGACGGCGACAAACAGACCAGCCAGGTACTCGTAGCGGCCGTGGCCGTAAGGGTGGCCCTCGTCTGCCGGGCGGCTGGCAAGGCGGAACCCGAGCAGACTCACGATGTTGCTCGAGGCATCGGAGAGGTTGTTGAAAGCGTCGGCGATGAGGGAGACGGAACCGGCGAGCAGGCCCGCGATGCCCTTGGCCAGGCACAGGGTGATGTTGAGGCCAATGCAGATGAGGCTTGCGGCAAAACCCGCGTTGG
This sequence comes from Collinsella sp., assembly GCA_048254795.1. Taxonomy (GTDB): domain Bacteria; phylum Actinomycetota; class Coriobacteriia; order Coriobacteriales; family Coriobacteriaceae; genus Collinsella. Next base: position 811 of record DBEZQF010000113.1, read on the forward strand.
TGCGGCAAGATGCATCGACCGGCTCGTCCTCGCTGCCGGGAACAAGCGTATGTACCAGACGATTTACAAATAGCATAGCGGTCGTCCTCACAATCATGTTTAAGGGGATAGTGTAGCTCGCGCGGGGGCGCCGTGCACCGATGCTCAGAAAATGCAGCAATAGTCTGCCGGTGCTAACGAGCGAGCCTTCTCGTCTGCCCGGGCGGTCCATTTTGGGCCACATGGGTATGGGCATGTGCCTGTTTGCTCGACATACTTAATGTCGACAGCCCCTGTGCAAAGGAGGACGTTTCCATGGACGAGATGTTTGCCATTAAATGTCAAAACTGCGGCGGTCCTATGTACTCGCACCAGGCTAAGCGCAGTTTTGAGTGCGCCTATTGCGGTGCGATCATTCCGTGGCAGGCGGACGCCGGAGAGCCCAAGAGCGCTTTGGGCATTCGCCATACGCCGTTGACGGTGGTGGATGGACTGCTCAAGCTCACGCATGTGTCGCAACTCGAGCGCCCGGAGGACCCGGACTGGTATTTCT
>DBEZQF010000114.1:0-13618 GCA_048254795.1 Collinsella sp.
TAGCAAGTGCACGTGGCCATTAGTCTACAATTCAAACACGTTTACGGAGGGCGCCCTTGAAAGAGGACGCCCTCAGTGGCAAGATGGGATTTGTCCGAAGCTAAAAGGCTTTGGGTCACCGTGGACGGGCAGGGGCCTCGACGCGGCTAGACACGAGACACATACATTACGCGACCTCGCCCTGGTGGCCGCACACGTTGGTTGCGGCCGACGCGGGCCGCGGGCAAGTGCTTGTAAGGGAGCCTTGCCTCTCTTGTACGAGAAAGGACGCGTAATGAAGATCATTAAAGCTAAAGACTACGAGGATATGAGCCGCAAGGCCGCTAATATCATCTCGGCCCAGGTTATCCTCAAGCCCGACTGTGTGCTGGGTCTTGCCACCGGCTCCACCCCGATCGGTGCCTACAAGCAGCTCGCTGCTTGGTACAAGAAGGGCGACGTCGACTTTGCCGAGGTCAGCACCTACAACCTGGACGAGTATCGCGGCCTTTCGCACGACGATCCCCAGAGCTATCACTACTTCATGCGTGAGAACTTCTTCGATCACATCAACATCGACCTGAACAACACGCATGTGCCCGACGGTTCCAACCCCGACGCCGCCGCTGCCTGCTCTGAGTACGACAAGATCGTCGCCGAGGCCGGTTACCCGGATCTGCAGCTGCTCGGCATTGGCAACAACGGCCACATTGGCTTCAACGAGCCCGATGACCACTTCTCCAAGGGCACGCACTGCGTCGACCTCACCGAGAGCACCATTCAGGCCAACAGCCGCCTGTTCGACAGCATCGACGATGTTCCCCGTCAGGCCTACACCATGGGTACCCAGACCATCATGTATGCCCGCATGATCCTGGTCGTCGCCAACGGCGAGGCCAAGGCTCAGGCCGTGCATGACATGTGCTATGGTCCGGTTACGCCCGAGTGCACGGCTTCGATCCTGCAGCTGCACACCAACTGCGTTGTCGTTGCCGACGAGGCCGCCCTTTCGCTCTGCGAGTAGCGCGAATCCTGCAGCTCGACATAGCCTTGCCTAAGGCCTCCGCTTTGCGGGGGCCTTTTTGCTATCCCATTTCGCCCACTTGACCAAAATCTTGCCGCAAGCTTGACGAATGCCGGATGCCCAACAGCTTGATTCATTCTATATCAGATTCTATGCAAAAATGCCACTAGAAGGTCGTAGACGGTAGCGGGTGCTAGGCGAGTTGAATGACATGGCTGAACCTTGTTCATCTGCGTTACACTGCCGCTTAGATGGGACAAGCTGACAAGCTCATTTACCTGCTTAAAGACCGATTAGTCGGGGGATTAATAACAATCGGCCCTTGCTGTACAAAAACTTGCCGCTTGCGTACCAAAAGACAACCTAAAACACAAGGTCGCTCTATTCATAGCGCGGCTTGTATGGTCTTGCGGCTACAGTGTCCATACGGTCGAGTTGAGGAGCGGGCATGGTAAACGATTTGAGCGGTATAGACGACCTCGAGCTGATGCCGCTGGGCGGAGGCTATATGGTGCGACGCGAACGCTTGATGAATGAGCTTATCGCCAAGGGCCGAAAGGCCGGCATCGTGGTTCTTTATGCGCCCGACGGGTTTGGGAAGACCTCGATGTTGCTGCAGTACACCCATGAGGTTAAATGCGACCCGACGCGAGGCCCCGTGCGGATTATCGAGGCCGATCGCGCCATTGGGCGCGAGGTGTTTATGCAGCTCGAGGTGGTTACCGAAGAACTCAAAGACAAACCGCACTCCCTTATCGCGATTGATAATGTGCCAAACCTCGATCAGCACGATACCGAAGACCTCATCGACAGGATTCGCGGCTTGCGCGCTATGGGGATAGGGGTCTTTATCTCCTGCCGTCCTTCAAATCGTCAGCTGATTCATGGGCTGGGCGATTCGGTTAAAATCAATGCGCAGATGCTCAAGGTGCATGCCTATGAGTATTCGGCGTGGGCATCGGCGTTTTCGATCAGCACATCGCTCGACTTTTATCAGCTCACGCAGGGCGTGCCCGAGCTCGTTTCGGCATTGCAGACAGGTCTGTATGGCCAAGGCGACGTGGCCGGCCTGCTCGAAAACGAGATTGTCAACGTATATGGTGCGGCACTTGCCGATCTGGCTTCACTCGACAATAATGCGCTGTTTTGCGTGGCGTGTCTCATGGTTTTGATGGGCGAGGGCAATATAGCAGAACTCGAGGCTTGCGGCGTGAGGCTGTCGATGGTCGACCAGTCCTACTTTGTACGCGACTACCCGATCTTTGGCTTGGACCCCGCCGAGCGGAGTTTTACGTGTCTGGGCACGGAGGATAACGGACGCTTGCGTTTGCGTAAGTTGGTGGCCGAGGTTCGCCCCGAACTTGTTCCGAGGGCGGCCCGGATTTTGCTTAAGGCGGGCCGATGCGATGCGGCGATGGGCCTGGCGGACGCCTTTTTGGACCGTGATGCGGTCCTTGAACTTGCTGGGCAGTATGGGGTCGATCTTGCTCTGACGGGGCACGGGGCCGATATCTGCCGAGCAGCGCTGGGTACGATCGATGCCGACGATCCGGCTCTAGAGCCAACGCCTGCCGAGGCGCTTGGCGTATATCTGGCAGCGGTCAGCGTGTCCAACACAAAGCTCGCCCGCTATATGGCATCGGTCATCGAGCGCGAGGGCGAACGGGCGGCCTGTGAAATAGACCCTGTTTCATGGAGGGTAGCCCAGACACTGACGGCTGTTTGCTATGGGGACAACGGGCTTGGGCTTCCTACGAACCTGGCCGTGCCAGAAATAGAGACGTCCCACACCGCACTCGATATGTTGTCTGCGCATATCGAGGTCAAGCGATGCCTGACCGAACGGGGAGATGACGGCGACGTTCTACAGCAGCTCAAAACGAGCAAGGCCTACGACTGCGAGCTCGACATCGCGGGGATTGTTATACGGGCCGACAGCATGCTGGTGGAGCTCTTTGACGGGTCGTTTGCAGGAACCGACGAGCGCGACGACGAGATGACGGTGGTGCGGGAGGCGCTCGACGTACGTGGACTTAAGGCGATGGCTATCTGGGTGCGCATGGTGTTGGCGGCACGGCGGCTCCTTTCCGGCTTGCCGGTAACCGACGACGCGGCGTTCAACGAGCTCGATCGTTTTGCCGTGCGCATGCGCGACAACCAGATTCAGCTGTTTGGCCTGTTGTTAGAAGGCTGGCAGTCGCTGGCAGAGGGACGGCCGGTTAATGCAAAGTTCCGTGCGGTCCAAGTGCTCAAACTTGCCGAGGAGTCGATTGCGTACATGCGCGATAACGCATTGCTGCTGGAGCGCGCGGCATATCTGCGAAATACATCGATGGTTTCGGTGCGCGAGGAAGCGGAGTTGCTCGATATAAGCCAGACGCAGGTTGGTGGCGCAGAAGCCTGGATGGTGGCGCTGCATTTGGCCTGTGCGGGCCGAGACAGCGACCTTGCGGCCTGGATGTCCATGAATCGTGCGGGGATTCTAGAGCCATCGTATCGGCTCTTTGCGCGCCTTGCCATGCATTGTCTGGGCGAGCCGGCGGCCAGGATACGCAAGAAGCTTCCCGTGCGCGAACTGTCGCGGTACTCGCTGCGCGACGATTTGGAAGGGGAGGGCGAGCGCCTGTTCCAGGCTGGCGAGGTTGAAGCCGTTGATACCATCGACCATATCGAGATTCGCATGTTTGGTGCGTTTCGCGCCGAGCGCGACGGGTTTCCCATCACGGACAAAATGTGGCGTCGCAAGAAGGCGGCGACACTTGCCGAGCGGCTTGCGCTGGGCATGGATGCGCTCGTCGATCGTGAGACGCTGGCCATGGAGCTGTGGCCCCATGCCGAGTTCAATAGCGCCCGCAATAACCTGTACTCGACGATATCGCGCTTGCGGTCGGCTTTGGGGCCGACGCCGGATGGCAAGTCGTGTGTGCTCATCCAAAATGAATGCATCGGACTCAACGGCGACTACGTCAAGACCGATGTACGGCTGTTTGACCAGATAAGCCGCGAGGTTTTGGGAAATCGCACGGGTGCGCGCGGGCCCCATTTAGTTGAGCTGTGCCTTAAAATTGAGCAGCTTTATGCCGGACCGCTGTATGTTCCCAATGGCTGTAATCCCACCTACTTTTTGCGTATGCGACGCATCATGCAGTCAAAGTACATCGATTGCATGATTAAGGGAGCAAATGCCGCTCTAGAAGAAAACGATCTGCAGTCGGCGATTTGGCTGGCGGAGTCGGGGCTTCGGCAGGAAACGGCGCGTGAGGATATGGTGCGCTGCGCCATGCGTGTCTACAGTGCGGCGGGGCGGCGGCGCGATATCGTCGAGCTATACAGTGGGCATATGCACCATCTGAGGGAGCAGGTCAATGGCGTGCCCGAGCCCGAGACGCGGCGTCTATACGAGCGCTTGGTGGAGGGGCGGCTCAATCGCGTGCTGGTCGAGCGATAAAAAACGGGCGCCCGAAGTACTTGGGCACCCGTAAGCTTGCTATGTGTTGGTTCGCCGGATCATTGGCTCTTAGACGAGCTTGATCTTCTCGATGTCCTTGCGCGAGGACTCGCGATACAGTGAGAACTTGCGGCCGATAACCTGGACGACCTCGGCGTGGCAGCGCTCGGCGAGCTCTTCGGCGGCCTCGCGGGCGGAAAGACTGGAGCCATCGAGCACGGAGCACTTAACGAGCTCGTGCTTCTCCAGGTAGGCGACCGTCTGCTCGACGGTGCCCTCGTTGACATCGGACTTGCCGATGATGATGGCGGGGTTGAGGTGATGGGCCATGCTGCGAAGCTGCTTGACCTGTGCTCCTGTCAGTGCCATGGGTTCTCGCTTTCTATGTATGGGGCGCCCCGCGACGGGGCCTTAATCTACGTGAGCTGTCCCACGATAGCGCAGGAACGGCGCGGTGTGGAGCGCGTTTGCCCAGTTCAAAAAGAATGCGGATGCCGAGTGAGTGGGCGGCGCGGGCTGCGAACGGGCTATGAGCTGGGCGCAGAGACCGGCTCCCATGCAATAAACGCCCAACGGACTTTGCGGACGTGGTCGAGCATATAGCGCCCCTGCGGCACGCCCTTGGAGCCCGGCTCACCGGCATGGGGGTTCTCAATCATGTGTTGAGCGATGTAGTCGCGCAGGCGGTCGATCTTATCCTCGTTGCCATGCTCGAGCATACGGGAAAAATCCGCTACGCCCGCCTCAAGGCTATCGAAGGTGTCGCGACGGGGCGATTCAAAATACGTGACCTGCGGCAGCGCACCCATCTGAATAAGGATGTTAAAGGCATACACAAAGCCATTACTGCAGGTAACCGAGGCACCGATGGCGTTCATCAAGTGCAGATCATAGCGCGGGCTGGAGTTGGCGACCATCGTGACAGCACAACGACGACGAGCCGTACGATCAAGCTTGGCAAGCGCGCCTTTTAGATTGGTCGTCGTAACCGACCGACTGGCAAAGGCGACATCCACCGCCTTCGCGACCGGTCCAACCAAATCCCAATCATCATCCCAAGCAAGCTCAAGCGGCGTTATGCGCCTTTCGAGTCCGTAGTACTCAATGCCGGCATCAAGCGTGCCCAGCATAGCGGGGGAGAAGTCGGCAGCAATCACAGGATGCCCAGCCTGAGCAAGCGGAATAGCAATCGACCCAGCCCCACATCCCATATCCAGCGCCGACTCACCAGGCTCAAGAGCCAGCAATTTCATAAAATCCCGGGCATACGGAGCAGTCTCCAGTGGACGAAAATGCCGAGCCCGCTTATCCCATTCAAAAGAATCATCAGCCCGATGCCGAGCGGCCTGCAGACGCATCCATTCGCCATTCCAATCCGCAGAAAGCAGCTCAGAACGAGTATCCCCATCAACCACGGGCCAACCTCCTAGCAACAAAAAAGCGACTCCCCCCAAAAGAAGAGCCGCAACCAGCATATACCAGAAAAGAACCGTTCCAATGCCAAACCGCCGCACCAGCCAAGTGGTGCAGGAGCGAAGCAACTGCAACCGGGATAGACCCCAACTGAGGTCCCGTTGTGCGGGAGCCCCGGGGAGGGCAAATATATAAGGTCGATCGCGAGTTCCGCACGAGCCGGAGAGCACTTAATGTGCTCTCCGTGCGAGTCAGGACTGTCCGAGCAGGCGACCTTATATATTTGCCCTCCCCGGGGCTCCTCGCCAGTCCCCCTCAGCTAGTTCTTGAGCGAGTTCAGCGGAGCCGGGAAGCGTCCACCGCGGTGGGCAAGCACGGTGCCGGCGTTGGGGTTTACCGGCATGATGGGCGCACGGCCGAACAAGCCACCGTACTCGACGCAGTCGCCCACGCCCTTGCCGATGGCGGGAATCACGCGGACGGCCGTGGTCTTGTTGTTGATGACGCCGATGGCCATCTCGTCGGCGATGATGCCGGCGATGGTCTCGACCGGAGTGTCGCCAGGGATGGCAATCATGTCCAGGCCAACGGAGCACACGCAGGTCATGGCCTCGAGCTTCTCGAGCGAAAGCGCACCGGCCTCGACGGCGGCGATCATGCCGGCATCCTCGGACACGGGAATGAAAGCGCCCGAGAGACCGCCCACGCTGGAACTGGCCATGACGCCGCCCTTCTTGACGGCATCGTTGAGCATGGCGAGCGCGCAGGTCGTGCCGGGGCCACCGCAGGTGCCCACGCCGATGATCTCGAGGATGCGCGCGACGGAGTCGCCGATGGCAGGCGTGGGAGCCAGCGACAGGTCGACAATGCCCTTCTCGACACCCAGGCGATGGGCGGCCTCGCGGCTCATGAGCTCGCCGGCGCGGGTGATCTTAAAGGCGGTCTGCTTAATCTTTTCGGCGACTTCCATCATCGATGCGGAATCGGGCAGCGTCTCCAGGGCTGCGGCCATAACGCCGGGGCCTGAGACGCCTACGTTGATGACGGCGTCGGCCTCGCCACCGCCGTGGACGGCGCCCGCCATAAACGGGGAGTCCTCGACCATGTTGGCAAAGCAGACAAATTTGGAAGCGCCGACGGAATCCTGGTCGGCCGTGAGCTTGGCGGCATCGATGATGGTCTGGGCGGCCATGAGCACAGCGTCCATGTTGATGCCGGCACGCAGGCTGGCGACGTTGACGCTGGAGCAGACGCGGCTGGTGGTGGCGAGCGCCTGCGGGATGGACTGGATGACGCGGCGGTCGGCGTCGCCGATGCCCTTCTGGACGAGTGCGGAGAAGCCACCCAGGTAGTCGATGCCGAGGGTCTCGGCCGCGCGGTCGAGGGCATGCGCGATGGGGGTGAGGTCCTCATCCTTGCAGCACGCGGCGATCTGCGCCACCGGGGTGACGGAGACGCGCTTGTTGACGATAGGGATGCCGTACTCGCGCTCGAGGTTCTCGGCGGTCTCGACCAGATGCTCAGCCGTGTGCGTCACGTGGTCGTAGATCTTCGTGCACATGCGGTCGAGGTTCTCGTCGCCGCAACCCATGAGCGAAACACCCATGGTGATGGTCCTGATGTCGAGGTTCTGCTCCTCAACCATGCCGCGGGTTTCCGCGATTTCTGCGGGCGTGATCGCCATTCTTGCGCTCCTATCTGCCAAAACGAGCATAGTCTTATCTATTCTAACGTGCCGCACGCGCCAAGTGGCGCATGCGGCACGTTTTGGTGCTCGGTTGTTTCCGTTGTGTTACTTCCCAAAGACCTCTTCGGCGATGCGCGCGCTCTCGGCGGCGTCCTTGGCGTAGTAGTCCGCGCCGATCTGTTTGGCGTATTCGGGGGTGAGCACGGCGCCGCCCACGATAATCTTGACGCCCGGCACCTCGGCATGAAGCAGTTTGATGGTCTCCTCCATGGCGACGACCGTGGTGGTCATAAGCGCCGAAAGGCCGACGAGCTTAATGTCGCGCTCCTGCACGGTCTTGAGCACCTCCTGCGGATCGACATCGCGACCCAGATCAAAGACGGTGTAGCCGTAGTTGTCGAGCAGCATCTTGACGATATTCTTACCGATGTCGTGGATGTCGCCCTTGACGGTGGCCACGCAGATCTTGCCCTTGTCGGCAATCTCACCGGCGGGCATCAGGCGCTTGATGGTGTCGAAGCCCACACGCGCGGCCTCGGCCGAGGCCATAAGCTGCGGCAAGAAGAACTTGCCCTGGTCAAAGAGGACGCCAACCTCATCGAGGGCGGGGATAAAGTGGTTGTTGATGAGGTCCATGGCGTCGTGGTCGGCCAGCAGGCGTTCGGTCTCGGCCGCGATCTCGCCCTTGCGGCCCGAGACGACCATGTGGCGGATGGGGTCGTCATCGGCGCTTGCGGTGGTGCTTGCGGCAGGCGCGGCATCGCTCGATGCCGACTGAGCGGCCGCCGGGTTCGCGGCGATCTTATACGGGTCGGTCCAGCCGGCGTAGCGTTCGATGTATCCGGTTGAGCCCTCGTCCTCAACGCTCAGCACGCGATAGCTGTAGACGGTGTCCATAAAGCGCTTAGAACCCGGGTTCATGATGGGGGCGTCCAGACCTGCACCAAAGGCGGCGGCCAAAAAGACCGAGCCCAGCAGCGGCCGCGCGGGCAGGCCAAAGCTGATGTTCGATACGCCGAGTGCGCACTTGACGCCCAGGCGCTCCTTGCACATAGACATGGCGCGCAGGGTCTGCTCAGCCTGGCGCTGGTTGGTCGAGGCGGTCATGACCAGGCAGTCGATGAGGATGCGGTCTGGGCCGATGCCGTAACGGGCAGCCTCGGCCACGATGCGCTCGGCGATGGCATAACGTGCCTCGGCGGTATCCGGGATGCCGCCTTCGTCGAGCGTGAGGCCGACGACGTTGGTGCCGTAGTGGGCGACCAGCGGGAAAATCTCGTCCATGATCTGCTGTTTGCCATTGACCGAGTTGATGATGGGCTTGCCGGCGTAGCGACGTACGGCGGCCTCGACGGCGGCGGGGTCGGTGGAGTCGATCTGCAGCGGCAGCAGCGTGGAGCCCTGGAGCTGTTCGGTCGCCTGTTGGATGATCTTGACCTCGTCAATCTCGGGCAGGCCCACGTTGACGTCCAGGATGTCGGCGCCCTGCTCCTGCTGGCTGATGCCCTGGCTCACAACGTAGTCCAGGTCGCCGTCGCGCAGGGCCTGCTGCAGGCGCTTTTTGCCGGTGGGGTTGATGCGCTCGCCGATGACGGCGATCTTGTGGCCGTCGCAGGGAAGGTCTACGACCGTTTGGGCGCTCGTGACCGACATACTGGGCTTGCGGTGGCGCGGGCTGGGCGTGTGGTTGTCGATAAGCGTGCGCAAGGCCGCCATGTGCGCCGGCGTGGTGCCGCAGCAACCGCCCACGACGCTCACACCGTCGGCGATCATGCCGGCGACGGCCTCGGCGTATTCGGGGGCTTGGATATCAAAGACGGTGTTGCCGTCGTCGTCTACATGGGGGAGTCCTGCATTAGCCTGCACCATAACGGGCTTGTCGGTAACGGTGAGCATACGTGCGGCGAGTCCTCGGAGCTCGGCCGGTCCTTGGCTGCAGTTGATGCCCAAAACGTCGGCACCGATGGCGTCGAGCGTGATGGCGGCGACCTCGGGACTCGTTCCCAGGAAGGTGCGACCGTCTTCCTCAAAGGTCATGGTGGCAAAGACGGGCAGGTCGGAGTTCTCGCGGCAGGCGAGGACGGCCGCCTTGATCTCGGCCAGGTCGGTCATAGTCTCGATAATAAAGAGGTCCACACCCGCGGCGACGCCTGCGCGCACTTCCTCGGCAAAGAGGTCATAGGCCTCGTCGAAGCTCAGGGTACCCAGGGGGCGAAGCAGCGCGCCGATGGGACCGATATCGCCGGCGACGTAGTGGGCGCCGGCCTCGCGGGCACAGGCGACAGCGGCGGCAAAGACATCTGCCACGGTGGCGGCACCGTCGAGCTTGTGGGCGTTGGCGCCAAAGGTGTTGGCGGTGATCACGTCGCAGCCGGCCTCGACGTACTGACGCTGAATGTCGGTAATGACCTGGGGTTCCTCAAAGTTGAGCAGCTCGGGCAGGGCGCCCGCCTTCATGCCGGCGGCCTGCAACATGGTGCCCATGCCGCCGTCGAACAGCAGGTGTCCCGTGCCCTCGATGGCCGCACGCAGGCGATCGTCCTTAATGCGCAGATCGTCGATCGTGCGCGTCTTGTACGTGGCACCGTTGCGACGTGCAGCATCAACGGGTGCTGCCAATGCAGTGCCGTCAGAATCATGAGTGATAAGCGGAGTAAACATCGGGGGCTCCTAATGGCTGGAATAGCAGGTGGTGTGGGCGGCGCGGAAGCGGCAGTGCTCGCGCATACGGCAGATATTGCAGGTGGGGCGGCTCTGGGCGTCGTGGACCTCGCCGTCAAACAGACCGATCACCGCGGTCACGCTCTTGGTGGGCATGAGTAGGCTGGTGGGTGTGACGGTCAGGCCGATGAGCCGCGTGGCGTTGAGTGCATTGACGATCGCGCGCTGGGCCGAAAGCGGGCAGTCGCCGTAGCCGGGACTAAAGCGCCAGTTGCCGGCGAGCCCATGAACGGCGGCGTCCGTCTTGACCTGCTGGTCCATTTGCTCAACGGCGGCTTCCACGTAAGCGGAGCACGCGGCGTCGAGCACGGCGCCCTCCAGGGGATGTTGGGCTCCCGTGGTGCGCAGACGGCGCTCGGCGTCCATGCCGAGGGTGCATGCCATGAGCGCGGCAAAGCGGGCATCTTTGAGATGTCGATAGATGTCGCGACCTCGCAGCTCAACGTTGGTGCCAACCAGACGGATGCTGGGCTCTCCCTGCTCGTCCACGCCCGTGGCATCGACGGCAAACACGCGGCGCACGCCACGGGGCTCAATGTCCAGTTCCAGACGTTCAACGACAAGCTCAATACGTCGTGACAGTTCGGGCTCAATCTGCTGGCCGCCGTAACCCAGATACCGCAGCATCTCGGCACGGTCGACACGGGGATGGTGCGCGGCATCGATACGGTAGAGCGCCGGCGACGCAAGGTCGGCCGGCACTTCGACAGCGGTTGTATCGATGTGCGATTTTTCCATTACCCCAGGCGCTCCATAATGGTCGCGGCGATCGCAGGACGGTTCATAGTGTACAGGTGCAGGCCGTCGGCGCCGTGCTCCTTGAGGTCGCAAAGTTGGCGGGCGGCATAATCTACACCGGCTGCCTGCAGGCTCTCGGGGTCATTCTCGTACTTGGCGAGAATCTTGATGACGGGGGAGGGCAACGACGCGCCGCACATAAAGACCATGCGGCTGATCTGTGACTTGCCCATAAACGGCATGATGCCCGCGGTAATGGGCACGGTGATGCCGGCTTTGTTGGCAAGCTCGCGGAAGCGGTAGAAGCACTCGTTATCAAAGAAGAGCTGCGTCACAAAGAAGCTCGCGCCGGCGTCCTGCTTTTGCTTGAGGTGTTCGACCGAGAGGTTGAGATCCTCACAGGCAATGTGGCCCTCGGGGTAGGCTGCGGCGCCCACGCAAAAGCCGGCGTCGACGAGCTCGGGGATGAGGTCGCGGGCGTAGGCGTAGTCCGAGGCGGGCTTGTCGTCCTCGGTCGCGCCAGCGGGAAGATCGCCACGCAGGGCCAGGATGTTTTCCACGCCGGCGGTGCGATACTCGTCGATCTTGGCGGCGATATCGGCGTGCGAGCGGCCCACGCAGGTAAGGTGTGCCACCGAGGGCGTGTCGAATTCGCTCGTAATCATATGCGCGATGGGGGCGGTGGCGGCACCGTTGCCCGAGCCGCCGGCCGAGCAGGTGACCGAGACAAAGCTCGGCGAAAGCTTGCACAGATTGCCTGCCACTTCGCGAGCCATGTCGAGGGTCAGTTCGCCCTTGGGCGGGAACATCTCAAACGAAATGGGCGCGGTGCCCTGGGATGCTGCCTGCTTAAAAACCTCGTCGACGCGCATATCGTGCTCCTCTAGATACGTAATAGTGTGATGTGTTGTAAGGATTCTACAGCACCACTGTGCCACGGTGGAGTTTCACTCGCTATTTGAGGATACCAATCAAAGATGCCTTGCTATCGGCTTTCTCTATAACAGAGCGGCTAATCTAGGCACGGACTATAAAGACTGGTATCTGATGCAAAATACCAGTTAATAGAGCTCCATCCCAAATTGACTACCCTTAAACTATGGGGAGAGGTCTGCAATTTATACAGTTGATTGGCTGTTGAGGGTGGCAACGCCGCCTCGATAGGGTAACCTCATTGATTGGTTTCGCGACAGCAACATAACGGTAATGTCGCGGAAACACGGCGAGTCTAAGCTATGACTCGTTCGTTAGTAATCAACACCGCTTCTCACGCGGTGCCGATACGAAGGGAGTTCCGTATGGCCGATCTTACTGACCGCTTCGGGACCATGGTGTTCTCTGAGGAAGTCATGAAGGACTACCTCCCCAAGGACATTTGGAAGCGCCTTGCTGCAACCCTCGAGGGCGGTGAGCCGCTCGACCTGGATGTGGCCAACGCCGTTGCCCATGCCATGAAGGTCTGGGCCATCTCCAAGGGCGCGACGCACTACGCGCACTGGTTCCAGCCGCTTTCGGGCATTACTTCCGAGAAGCACGACAGCTTCCTGGAGCCCAACCACGACGGCACCGCCATTACCAAGTTTACGGGCAAGAACCTCATCCAGGGCGAGCCCGATGCCTCGAGCTTCCCCAACGGCGGCCTGCGCGCCACCTTCGAGGCCCGTGGCTACACCGCTTGGGATCCCACTAGCCCCGCCTTTATCAAGGACGACGTCCTGTGCATCCCCACGGCTTTCTGCTCCTACACTGGCGAGGCCCTGGACAAGAAGACCCCGCTGCTGCGCTCCATGACCGCGCTCTCGCGTGAGTCTAAGCGCGTTTTGGCGCTGTTTGGCAAGACCCCCAAGAAGGTCGTTCCTTCCGTGGGCGACGAGCAGGAGTACTTCCTGATCAAGAAGGACGCCTACCGCAAGCGCAAGGACCTGGTCATTACCGGCCGCACCCTCTTTGGTGCTGCTCCATGCAAGGGCCAGGAGCTCGAGGAGCACTACTTTGGCGCTATCCGCCCCACCGTCTCGGCCTATATGAAGGATCTGGACGATGAGCTGTGGGCGCTTGGCATTCCCGCCAAGACCAAGCACAACGAGGTTGCTCCCTGCCAGCATGAGCTTGCCCCCGTCTATGGCGAAGTCAACGAGGCCATCGACCAGAATCTGGTCATGATGGAGAAGATGAAGCTCATCGCCTCCCGCCATGACTTGGTCTGCCTGCTGCACGAGAAGCCCTTTGAGGGCATCAATGGTTCGGGCAAGCACAACAACTGGTCGCTTGGCACCGAGTCCGAGAATCTGCTCGATCCGGGCGACACTCCGCTCGACAACCTGCAGTTCATCGTCTTCCTCACCGCGGTAATCGAGGCCGTCGATAACTATCAGGAGCTCCTGCGTGCCTCCGTTGCCTCGGCCGGTAACGACCATCGTCTGGGCGCCAACGAGGCTCCTCCGGCGATTATGTCCATCTTCCTGGGCGACCAGCTTACCGAGGTCGTCGAGAAGATCATCGATGGCAAGGCTTCCGTCCATGCCACGCGCGGCGTGCTCGACCTGGGCGCCGATACCCTGCCCAAGCTGATGCAGGACAACACCGACCGCAACCGCACCTCCCCGTT
>DBEZQF010000115.1:0-2162 GCA_048254795.1 Collinsella sp.
GAGCCCCGCCATGGGTTCATCGAGCACCAGGACTTCGGGCTCCATGGCGAGCACGCCGGCGAATGCCACACGCCGTTGCTGACCGCCCGAAAGCTCAAAGGGACTCTTGTCGCCGACCGTGGAAAGGTCGAGGCCCACGCGTGAGAGCGATGACTCGACACGACGGTCGACTTCATCTTGCGGCAAGCCAAGGTTATGCGGACCAAACGCCACGTCCTGCGCCACGGTTTCGGCAAACAGCTGGCGCTCAGGATATTGAAACACCACGCCGACCTTGGCCTTAACCGCGGCGGCGTCTTTCTTGTTTGACAGATCGAGCCCCAGCGCGCGAACGGATCCCTCCTGGGGGCGAATCAAACCGTTGAGATGCTGGACCAGCGTCGACTTACCCGAACCGGTATGACCTGCCAAGCCCAGGAACTCGCCGCGACGCACCGTCAGCGATACATCGCGCAGCGCCCACGGGCTGCTTGGGTCGTTTCCCCAGAGAGCCTGTTTGTTCGATTTGTCCGCAGTGGCCGAGCGCTTATGCCAGCGGCGGCGCTCGCGCGGACTGAGCGAATAACTGTACGAAACATGGGATAGTTCGATAACGGGCTCTGGTACGTTATCTTCGTTGTCTGCCGAAACCGTACCGCCAACGATTTCCGATTGGGTTGCGGAAGACTGCCCCACAGTGCCTGCCCCACTTCGCTCGGCATAAGTCTCCACAACCTCGGCAACCATACCCGCCTCGCGCACCTGCGCATGAACAGGCACGCCCTTCGCACGAAGCGCCGTGCCCAAACGGCACGACTCTGGCATGTCAAGGTTGAGCTGAGCGAGTTCATTCGCCCGCGTCAGAATCTCCTCGGGCGTGCCCAGCATGGCAACTCGTCCCGTCTGAAACACGGCGACACGATCGGCCTCGGCAGCCTCTTCCATAAAGTGCGTAATCATCACGATAGTCATGCCGCGATCGTGGAGTGCGCGGCACGCTTTCATAAGACCCTTGCGTCCGCGCGGATCGAGCATCGAGGAGGCCTCGTCCAAGATAAGCACGCGCGGCTCCATGGCAAGTACGCCGGCGAGCGCCACGCGCTGCTTTTGTCCGCCCGAGAGCGCATGGGTCTCGTGGCGCTCAAAGCCCACCAGGCCCACGCCCTTCAGCGCCTCGCGTACGCGCTGCGCAATTTGCGCCGATGGCACGCCAAGGTTTTCGGGACCGAACGCAACGTCATCTTCGACAAGCGTTGCCACCAGCTGATCATCGGGATTCTGGAACACCATGCCCGCGGTCGAACGAATGTCGTAGACCAGCTCGGGATCGGACGCATCCATGCCGTTGACGCGCACCGTGCCCGCATCGGATTGCAACAGCGCATTCAGATGCTTGGCAAACGTCGACTTGCCCGACCCATTGCCACCGAGGATGCAGAAAAACTCGCCATCCTCGATGTTCAGATCGACGCCGTCGAGTGCCGACACGGCACCGTCATAGCTAAAGGAAACGCCCCGACACTCAATCATGCGCGGCCTTTGACCTGGTCTTTTTTAGGCGTGATGAGGTTGGAGACCGCTTTATACACCGCCAGCGTCAACACCGAGTTAAGCACGGTCTTGATAAGGTTGAACGGCAGCACGGCAGGAATCATGAGCGGGGCGATCACATCGACCGAGCCATACCAGAACCATACGCCAATGGTAAGGTTTGCGACCATAGACAACGCCGTAGCGGCAATAACGCCGAGCACCAGGCCAATCACGGCACCCTTATAGGTATGCATCTTCTGATAGACGATAGCCGCAGGCAGAATGTAGCCCAGCGTGGCAACCAGGTTCATAAGCGCGCCGACCCAGTCACCCGTGGTGAGCGCATGGATAACGATAGCCATAGCGGCAACAGCAGTGCCGGCGCCAGGACCATACGCAAACCCGCACACCATCGCCGGTACCAGCGACGGGTCATACGTCAAAAACGGCGCCGAAGGAAGGATAGGCAGCTGCACGTACATAAACAGGGCGCCCAAGGCGCACATCAACGCCATGGTAACGAGCTGTTTGGTGCTCCACCTATTCGTGTTCTCAAAATGGATATGCTGCGACTGTTCAGACATAAGATCACCTGCCTCTTTCATCCGGACTCTAACCGTTGGTACTGGGATCTCACCAGTTCAGCCGGC
>DBEZQF010000116.1:0-9558 GCA_048254795.1 Collinsella sp.
ACAGAAAACCGTTAAGGAGTAACGAATGCGTATCTACAACAGCGCTACCCATAAAAAGGAAGAGTTCCAGCCCATCGAGTCCGGCAAGGTCCGCATGTACGTGTGCGGCCCCACGGTCTACGACAACATCCACATCGGCAATGCCCGCACGTTCATCAGCTTTGACGTGATTCGTCGCTGGCTCATCGCGAGCGGCTACGAGGTCACGTTTGCCCAGAACCTCACCGATGTCGATGACAAGATCATCAAGCGCGCCAACGAGCAGGGCCGTACGGCCGCCGAGGTCGCGACGGAGTTCTCCGACAAGTTCATCGGCGTTATGCGCGCCGCCAACGTGCTCGATCCCGATGTGCGCCCCCGCGCCACCAAGGAGATCGGCCCCATGATCGCCATGATCAAGACGCTTATCGAGCAGGGCCACGCTTACGCCGCCGATAACGGCGATGTGTACTTTGCCGTGCGCAGCGATCCCAACTATGGTCAGGTCTCGGGCCGCAACATCGACGACCTTATGGTTGGCGCACGCATCGAGGAGAACGAGGACAAGAACGACCCGCTCGACTTTGCCCTGTGGAAGGCCGCCAAGCCCGGCGAGCCCAGCTGGCCGAGCCCTTGGGGCGAGGGCCGTCCCGGTTGGCATACCGAGTGCGCCGCCATGGTGCATCGTTACCTGGGCACCCCGATTGACATCCACGGTGGCGGCTCCGACCTTGCCTTCCCGCATCACGAGAACGAGTGCGCCCAGGCCACCTGCGCCTGGCACCAGGGTTTCTCCAACACCTGGATGCACACTGGCATGCTGCTGGTAGACGGCGAGAAGATGTCCAAGTCGCTTGGCAACTTCTTTACGCTGGTCGAGGTCCTCGAGCAGCACTCCGCTGCCGCCCTGCGCCTGCTGATGCTGCAGACGAGCTATCGCTCGCCGCTCGACTTCTCTTGGGAGCGCCTGGAGGGTGCCGAGAACTCGCTCACGCGTATCGCCGGTACGGTCGAGAACCTGCGCTGGGCCGCGAACCATGCGACGGCCGATGCCGATGCGGCTGCCGCCGAGGCGTTTGCCGCCAAGGCCGCTGAGACTCGTGCCGCCTTTATGGAGTGCATGGACGACGACTTTAACACCGCTGGTGCCATGGGTGCCGTCTTTGGCTTTGTGACCGAGTGCAACCAGTACCTGGAGCAGGCGGGCGACGCTGCTGACAAGGCCGCCGCGCTTGCCGCCGCCGACACGCTGGCCGAGCTGCTCGATACGCTTGGCGTTGAGCTTCCCGAGCCCAAGGTCGAGCTGCCGCTGGGTCTGCTAGGCGTTGCCGCTGGCCTGGTCGCCTACACGGGCGACGACGTGGACGAGGCTGCTGCCAAGATTCTCGAGGCTCGCGCCGAGGCCCGCGCCGCCAAGAACTGGGATCTGGCCGACGCCATCCGCGACCAGCTCAAGGACCTGGGCCTGACGATCGAGGATACTGCCGCTGGCACTCGTATTAAGAGTCTCTAGTATTTGTCGACCGTTCGAGGTGCGGCAGATTGCCTTGAAAGAGGAGGGCATAGACCTGGTGGTCATGCCCGACGATTGAAAGGCAAGGTGCCGTGGCTCGGACGGTCGATTCTTGTCCGTTATCTATTTAAGGAGGCCGTTTTATGGCCGACAATCGCAAGCGTGCACCTCGTGGCGGCAAGCAGGCCGCTTCTGGCTCGCGTCCGATTCGCCGCAACGATCGCGCTGCCGCTCCCAAGGGCCAGCGCGATCGTACCCAGGCCGCACGTCCGCAGCGCGATCGCAACCGCGATGCTGTCCAGGCTCCCAAGGGCGAGTTTATCGAAGGCCGCCGTGCTGCCGCCGAGGCGCTGCGTACCGGCTTTCCCGTCAAGTGCGCGCTCATCGCCGAGGGCGGGGAGCGCGATGCCGCTCTGTCTCGTCTGGTCGATGATCTCAACGCCGCGGGCGTCCGCATTAAGTATGTGCCGCGCGCGCAACTCGATGCGCTGTCGAGCCATGGCGCTCACCAGGGCATCGCGCTCGAGGTGGGCAACTTCCCCTACGCCGATGTTGCCGATATCCTCGACCGCGCGGGCGACGGTCCGGCGCTTGTCGTTGTGCTCGACCATGTGACCGACGACGGCAACTTTGGTGCCATCGTGCGCTCTGCCGAGGTCGTGGGCGCGGCCGGTGTCATCATTGCCAACAAGCGCGCCGCCGGTGTGACCGTTGGCAGCTACAAGACTTCTGCCGGCGCCGTCATGCATCTGCCTATCGCGCAGGTTCCCAATATCGCCCGTGCACTCGACGACCTCAAGGCCGCTGGCTTTTGGGTGGGCGGTGCCTCTGAGCACGCCGAAGGCAGTTGCTGGGATGCACCCTTCGAGGGCCGCGTGGCGCTCGTCATGGGCTCCGAGGGCGACGGCATCTCGCGCCTGGTGCTCGAGAAATGCGACTTTTTGACCAAGCTTCCCCAGCGCGGCATGACCGAGAGCCTCAATGTTGCCCAGGCGACCACGGCGCTGTGCTTTGAGTGGCTGCGCCGCAACGCCGGCGAGCTCATGGGGGAGGAGTAGCGCATGTCCAAAAAGAACCGTGCCAAGTCCAAGGCCAAGCGCTTTGGCGAGGGCTCGGCCAAGCCGATTGTTTCGGCCGCGACCTACGGCGTGGGCGGCAATGCGTTTGCGCAGGCCATCGCCGACCCGGTCTCGACGGTGCACTCCAACAAGCCCGAGCTGCTGGTGGTCGACGGTTACAACGTGATCCACTGCACGCCGCGCTACGAAAAGCTCGTGTACGACCATTCCGACGATCCGTATTCCAGCGACGTCCACGATATGGCGCGCACCGCCCTCATCAACGACGTCGCCGCCTTTGCTCAGGGCCGCTACGAGGCCGTAATCGTGTTTGACGGCGCGGGCAATATCTCCAACGAGCGCCCCAACCTGCCTGCTCGCGGCGTGCGTATCGAGTTTTCGCCGACGGGCGTATCGGCCGATACCGTGGTGCAAAAGCTCTGCATCGAGGCGCGCGAGGAAGGCCGCGCGTGCTCCGTGGTGTCGAGTGACGGCACGATCCAGGCCGTCGTCATGGGCAAGGGCGTCACGCGCATCTCGAGCCGTATGCTGGTGGACGAGATCAAACAGATCGATAACGACGTTCACGAGGCAGAGGAAGCTCCGCAGATCAAGATGACTCTGGGCAGCCGCCTGAGCCCCGATGCCCTGGCCAAGCTCAAGGCCCTTCGCGGGAGGTAGGGGAGTTGGCGGGGCAATGCTGCCTCGCTAACTCCATTCAGCGATGTCGATCATTCTTTCGAGGCGCCACGTTAGCGCCTCTTTTAGATAAGGCAGTCTCGCTGCTAGGGCATCGTTTTTAGACAGAATCTCGATTGCCTCGTCAACGAAGCCTTCGAGTTTGTCGCCGTCAAACCAGCCCATGTCCTCGACGAGCAACATTTGTTTGGCGGGGCTTGAATGAAACTGCGCGCTGGTAAAACTGTGCTCTCCTGCCCGAAGCTCCTCAAGAGAGATGTTGCACCAGAGCGATGACCCCGAATCGAAGATGGGGGCTGGTCTGCAGACCAGTGAGTTGACGTTTCGCACGAGGCCGAAGTTGCGCCAATGACGATCGTAGTTGGCGATGATGTCGTCACACACGATCATGCGGTCAAGGGCATCCTTGACGCCTGTTACCCCGAGTTCCTCGCAGTTTGCTACGTATCGCTCGTAGTCGGTTAGCCGTTCATCTGCGTTTGCGTGCTGGTTTACATAGAACGCGGGGACATACTCTTCTTCATCAGTTAAGAAGACATCGCATATGCTCAGGGCGGAAGTGCCCGTGCCCTCGAGCGAGTAAGGCACATAATCGCAGGCGTTTAGGATGCGACGGTGGAGCGCGGTCGCCACCAGCTCGTTATAAGGTTCCTGGTTTAGATGTGCACCTGCCTTGTGGAGGATTCGACGGTCATCCTCGCATGTCCAGTACTTTTGAAGATTGCCGTCCGAGGTGTTATCGGGCTTTGCGGCAGCTGCCTTGCCCTCTGGGGCGAAGGGCGCGATGCTGAGAGAGACGTCGTCAAAAGCATTATTGAAGAAATTGATATCTTCCCACGCGAGACCGGAGTCTTGGGGCCTGATCCAATACTGGTCGGATAAGGAGAGACCAAGATTTCGCTGTACGAGTTCATCGGGAACATCGACTGCGGCTTCTGCAAGCAGGGAGGCTAGCCCAATGCGTGCGAGCGGGATACCGCGGCCGCGCCACCAGATGCGGAAGGAGTCTAGCGATATGGGGCTATTAGGGCCAAATACTCCAATAGGGGCGTGGGCGTAATCGATGTCGGCACCGATGTGGGTAAAGTCTTTTCGCGATGTGCTGTAGACCAGCTGAGCGACTTCGTACGTGCGGTTCATGAGGGTGAACGCGATCTCGCTCTTACCGTGGCCGCGGCGGGGACGTCCCCCCGTTTTGGTCACAGAGCGGAGTCGCGTGTCGACGCTGTCTTTGTCGATGAGCCATACACCAGAAGCCTTGCGGGCCTCAAGTGCTCCGTTTTTTATGAGCTCCTGCACCCTGCGCGGAGTGATGCCGAGCAGCTCGGCGGCTTCTTTGGTAGTAAGCATCGCGAAACCCTTCGCCAGAACGAATAGTTCTATATATAGCAATTGTAATTAAAACTATTCGTTCTGGCGAATAGTTTTGAGATGTGGTCGGGTGAAGGGCCTGTTGCGCCTCGTCGGCAATTCCTTTATTCTTAATTGGCTTCGCGCGAAAGCGCCAAGTGTGCCAGTGTGGCGCAACGGTAGCGCAACTGATTTGTAATCAGTGGGTTGCAGGTTCGATTCCTGTCACTGGCTCCATGAGAGTTTCGGGCTCTGTCTCTATATGGGACAGGGCCCGTTTCTATTTAGGTGGTGCGCCATCGGGTTAGCGCCCATCCCGTTTTTGGTTTGTCTCGTCCTCCAGTTTGTCTAAATCTGTAACACCAAGACCGATATTTGGCATCTAACTGTTACAGATTGAGATGAAACTTAGGGTGTTTTAGGAATATCTTGATCTGTAACATGTAGAAGCGGAATAGGCCTCTTACTGTTACAGATCGAGACAAGGGCGGGTGCGGACCTGGATGTCCTGCTCGAGCGTGGATTTCTGGACACGCGAGCGAAGAAAATCTCCCGACCGGAGAACGAGCGTGGATAATTAACTTGGATAGGGAGCTAAGGTAAACACCGATTGTCTATCGACGGCTTTAGAAACAACGACCCCGATTTCATTGTGGAATCGGGGTCGTTTGTGCCTCAGGAATCCGAATGGATTAATCGAGCTCCTAAGGGACTTCTTGGGTTCTTGCTAATGGTCTGCCGAGGATGTCCCCAATGCAAACAGCGGGCATCTACTCAATATAGCTGGGGTTCTTCTTGATGATTACGCGTGCAGCGATGAAAGAGACGACGATGGCGATGATGGCGACAACGCATGCCAGCACGAAGTTGCCCATGGACCCATCGGGAGCGATAAAGATGAGTGCCGAAAGAAGGCCGGGGCATGCTCCCGCAACATACTCTTTCAGGACAAAGATGCCTGCAGGGAGTCCAGCGCAGAGCGCGCCGATTGCCGTGCCGACAAGCAGGCGGGGACGCTCGATGAGGCAACCGTAGAACGCGGGCTCGGTTACGCCACAGAGTGCGGTAACGGCAACCGTGGTGACCATACCCTTCTTCTCCTTGTTTCCCTTCATGGCAGTTGCCAGGGCGAGGCTCGTGCCGCCAATGCAGAGGTTCGAGATGAATCCAAAGATAATGGGTGCCCAACCGAGCTGCGCCAGGCTCGTAACTTCGATTGCGATGTAAGCCTTATCGAGACCGAGCATGACGAAATAGGGGTTAAGGGCTGCCAGGATCGGAGTAGCGATAAATGCCACGTTGTCCATAAGCCACGTGACGGCATCACTCAGCGCGTAGCCCATCATGCTGCCGGCGGGGCCAAGGATAATCAGCTCGACGGGCACGACGATGATCATGGTGAGCAGCGGCTTCAAGAACAGTTTGGTAACGTCGGGAATGATCTTCTGAAGGCTGCGGTCGACAAAGTACATGAACACAACGCCCAGTACGATGGGCACTACCGTACTCGAATAGTCGTTCGTCGGGATGGGGATACCAAGAAAGTCGAGACCCTCGGCACCGCTAATGGACGAGCTGATCATGATCGCGCCCAGCAATGCGCCCATGATGGGCTGCATCTTCATGACGGCTGCGAGCTGATAACCAAGATAAACGGGCAAGAAGCTAAACGAAGCGCTAAAGATCGCCAACAGGACCTGGGCGGTTTCGCTATCGGTGCTTAATCCGCAATAATTGACCAGGAGATTCTTGATCGAAAGAATGAGTCCGCCAACGATGAGCGCCGGGACGATGGGCATGAATACCTGTGCAGAGACGTTCCCGAATTTCTCAATCAAGCCCATGGCGGTGTTACCGCTTTTAATGCCTTCTGCAAGGTCTTTGGCGGTTTGGGCATCGTCGGCAACCGTGCCACCGCCGACTTCGATTCCCGCGAAGTCGAGGAAGTCGTTGTAAGCCTCGGTGACGTTTGGGCCGATGATCACCTGAAGCTGGCCACCGCTGACTACTGCCCCGAGCGCCTGATCGGCCGATTTGGCGAGCTGGAGATCGATGATCGAGGTGTCTCGTGCGTCGATGCGAAGGCGTGTCGCACAATGAGTTACCGATGTAATGTTCTCTTTGCCGCCAACAGCCTTTAGGACTGTTTCGGACATTGCCTGATATTTCATCTCTTTCTCCTAACCTTCCTGCTCCTGATACTTCGAGATAAGGTCTCGGTACCAATACCAGCTCTTTTTGGGGGTGCGCTCCAGATTGTTCTCGAAGTCGATATGGACAAGTCCGTATCGTTTTTCGTAGCCGTTGATCCAGCTATACAGATCCATCGTCGACCAGAGGTAGTAACCCTCAACGCGCGCGCCGTCGCGCTTAGCCCTCATCATTTGCTCGATGAACTGGCCCAGAAGCTCGATGCGGTCATCATCGTGGATCATTCCGTCTGTGTCTGGTTGCTCATAGGCGCCATGTCCGTTTTCCGTAATAAAGATGCGGGGCGCGTCATAGCGCTCGTGGACATCCATGATGGTTGAATACATGCAACTTGGGAGTATTTCGCGGCCCCATTTATTGCGGGGAACATTGCTGTCGCGGGCGCTTTCAAACAAGGGCGCAATGCATTTTCCTTCGACCCTTTTGCTCGAACTGCCCTTATTGTTCGCCGAAACGGCAAGCTCTCCACCGTGCCAGTCGGTTACATACTCTCGGCAATACACGTTGAGTCCAATAAAATCGACTTTACCGTCTCTGAATTCTTTTACGTCATTTGGGGATCGATAGAGCGAGACGCCAAGTTTTTCAAGGATTTCGTCCATTTCTGGCGGCAGTTGACCCTGAAGCGCTGGTGCCAGAATCATGCGATTGGCGAAAAAGTCTGCGTATCGAAATACGTCATCAGGGTGCTCGGTTGCCGGGTCGAGTTCGACAACGCCGCCATCGTGGACGGCGCCGATGATGCCGTCGTAGCCCATTTGACGATATGCTCGGACTGCGAGTGCGCTTGCGCGCATCAGGTTGTACTGAAACTGCATGTACGACTGAACATCGAGCGATCGATTGGGGGGATAGTTGCCCAACATGTTTACGCAGTAGCTGTAGAAATGCGGCTCGTTAACGGTAGCCCAGATTTTGACGCGGTCTCCAAAGCGCTCAAAGCAAATCTTGGCGTATTTGCAGAACCACTCTGCCATGTCGTTGTTCAGCCATCCGCCTTTGCAAGCAAGCGTGAATGGCAGATCGTAATGGAACAGCGTAACGTTGGGCTCTATGCCATTTTCGAGGCAGCAATCAATGACCCGATTATAAAAATCGATACCCTCTTCATTCACTTCGCCGATACCCGTGGGGATGATTCGACTCCATGAAAGAGAGAAGCGATAGGTGTTTTGTCCGCCTTCTTTCATCATGCGGATATCTTCTTCATAGCGATGGTAGAAGTCGCAAGATACATCACCGTCAACATGGTTGATGTTCTTATTGCTTGTGTGGCTAAAGAAATCCCACTCACCAAGGCCTTTGCCGTCTTCGTTCCAGGCACCCTCGCACTGATAAGACGCCGTGGCGGAACCCCAGAGAAACGGCATGTTGTTCACGTTGCCCATGAATCCCCTTTCCATCACTCAAAACACGGTGGATACGTGTGACGGAATTATGATTAAGATGACGTCAACTGATTTGAATCATAGGAGAACGACCAAAGCTGTTTGATTCAATAAATGAACCATGATTTCGAGGAGAGCGGAAAGAGGGATCACGTGAATATCAATGACTTCGATGTGCTCAATCGCATTAGCTCCATCATCAACAGCGAGTTTGGGTCAAACGATGCCGCCATCGCTCGATATCTCATCGCTCACATTAGGCGTTCGAGCGAAATCAATGTTGCCGCAATAACCCGCGATGCATTCGTGACTCGTTCCGCTGTTCGTCGTTTCTGCAATCGATTGGGCTACCAGTCTCTTAGCGATTTGAAAGAATCATTTACTCAGTCAGTCTTTCCAAGCGACTTAAGCCATCGAGAGGAGGAATTTGGCTACGAGGAGTACAGGGCAGAGCTCGACGTTCGCATGATCGAGATGTTCGCTGAGGTTGAAAGCGGCGTGTCCGATATCGCTATTAAGCATCTTGTCGACGAAATTGATGGCCATAAAAACGTTGAAATCTGGTGCACCAATAATGTGAGCGCCAATCTCGTACGATTTCAGCAGGAAATGTTTTATGCGGGCAAGATAGTTCGCATAGTTGCTGGGGCTAACGTCGCGGAATTGAAAAACATGGGAGACGCTTCGCAGTCATTGATAATTCTCGTATCGGTCTCCGGGCTATTTGCGTCACAGGCGCGTGAGTATCTTGATTGCCGTTCGGGCAGGAAGATTCTAATTACTGCGTTTAGCAACGATGACAAATCGAGGTCTTTTGACCGTGTATATCGTCTTGGTAATGCGGGAAACGGAATTGACCGACTCGGCGTTTATTCGAAATACGCCATGACTTATTTTTTCGACTTGCTATCGTCGTGTTACTTGAGTCGCTACCCCTGCACCAAGGGGGAGCCGCTCTATGGGTCTACTTTGGCCTGGCCCGAGTAGTTGCGGCTTTACAGTTCTCTCGCCTGGAGAATGAACGTGGATAATCTGCCACTTTGGCCTTAGAGCCGCGCTAAAAGTGGGAGATAATCCACGCTCGATCGTGGCGTGGAAGCCCCGATCTCGACCTATATATAGGTGCAAATAAGCTGGTATCGAAGTTCGATACTGAAGGTGTACTCCACTACAGCAAAGTGTTACCTTGGGAAACGTCACCTCAGTATCCAAAACCACCGTCCTTCATATCCAAACTCAATAAAACCGCAGGTCACGGCTATATAGATACGCCCGGCACCGTGTATCTAGAGGTTTTCGTTGACAGCCCCCAAGGTGGCATCGTATTATCTTCTTCGTTCGCGGGGGCGGCGGTCCAAAA
>DBEZQF010000117.1:0-2976 GCA_048254795.1 Collinsella sp.
TGTATGTGCGCGTCTTGCCAACTGCCATGCGTAGTATCCAACGAGTTGGATCATGAAAGGATAACCTTGCGTTGCCTCGGCAAGTTGGCCGGCAATACCTGGCTGCAACTCCATGCCAGACGCTTCAATGGTTTCCTCGAGGGAGTACGACACTTCGGTTACTGCCACAGCCTTCAGGTCAAAGGGGAGGGCACGGCGCAAAAACGTAAGTGTCTTTCCGTTGATGATGCTTTCAATCATCGAAGGCAGCCCCGCAAAAACAAAGGCGATATCAAGGTCTTCGCCGATAACCTGCTGAATCGCAATGGAGAGCGTTCGGACCTCATCGAGCTCTGCGTCTTGAACCTCGTCGAGAGTGATGAGCAGGCCATTTTCATTCTTGGATATTGTCTGTCTCATGGCGTCGCGTAGCGATGGACCGATTCGCTCAATGTCTATGCTGCCGATGGATATGCCAGCTACGGTGGGCTCAAATCTGGCGTGTTTGGCCTGGAATTTGGGCTGCAGCTGTTCGAGAATGCGTTGGCAAAGTCCCTCGGTTGCGACCTCTTTTATGACCGTCCAGCCACGGCTTTGCGCCAAACGTGAGCACTCGTCAAGGAGGACCGTCTTGCCCGTTCCACGGACGCCGGCTATGCGCATTAGGCGCCCCGGGGCACCAGGCCCGTTGATGAGGCCTTCATTGAATTCTTCGAGTACATCTTCGCGGCCGATAATCGTGGGGGGTGTTTTACCTGCTGTGGGCTTAAAAGGGTTTGTTTGCATGTGAGCCACCTTTGCTCAAGATATAGCAAGATATAGCAAAGTATAGCAAGATATAGCAAAGTATAGTGAGATATAGCAACGTATAGCGCTGTTCGCGGGTTCTTACGGTGGTGCTATTTTCCAAATGCCGCGCGGATAAAGCGCTGGGCGAACAGCTTGTTGGCGACGTTGATGACATGGCCCAGGAACAGTGCCGAGATGGCGGTCGTGACGCCAAAGCCGCCCAGGTTGTACATAAAGATCAGCGACAACGCGAGCGAGGCGGCGACATGTGAGCAGTCAAACACGACTTTTACGTCACCAAAGCGGCGTTTAAGCTTTTCGGCAATGACTTGCACCAAGCCGTCGGGCGCGTTGGGGACAACGCCCATGTTGACGACGAGACTTACGCCAAATGCGGTGACAGCGAGGGAGAGCAGCATGGTCGCAATCTGTGTGGGGAGTGCCGTGGGATGCAGTGGGTTGACCGCCATGAAGAGGTCGGTCAAGCCGCCAATCAGCGTTGAGAAGAACAACTCGAGCAGGATGCGCGGCTGGAACTCGCTTCGCAAGATGGCTAATTGCGCCACGATGTAGGCGACGTAGGTTGCGGTGATCCAAAAGCCGAGCGTCTTGCCAGTGAGCATGGATAGGGTTGTGGCAAAGCACGTGAGCGCGGCGACGCCCAGGCCGGATGCCGTCTGGAGACTCATACCGAGTGCCAGTACTGCAACGCCCACCAGATACATCAGCATTCTGATGACGGTATGGCACCAGTCGATGTTCTCGCCATGCATGATGATGAGCGGTCGCATGTTGCTACCCGTCCTTTCGGTTGTGCGAAAAAGCTGACCCGGGCCGGCAAAAGAGGGTTATCGGAGGCACTGCTGCAAAAGCAGAAAAGCCGGCCCCACGGTCAGTCGTCTAGGAAGTGTCTCGCTGTGCCGGAATGGGACTAAAGGTCCAACGAGACGGGAAGAAAGCAAATGGCATTGCGTGGGCGATAAGATGCCAAGATGGTAGGGTGCGTCTTAGCATCATATTGCCCACGCTCTACGAAATCGGTTTCGTTTGAGCCTAAGTATACGCACGGGATTTTATTTGCGAAGAGAAAAACAATAAAAAGGTGAACGTTCACCTAATCGCAACAACTCGTTGGCTGTAGTTGCGGTGGAATAGTTCCTGTTTTTGCTGCTGAAGGCCTTGAACAGGAACTATTCCACCGCAACTTATGAGGGGGCGGGGGATGCGATAGTATTGCATGGTGGTATTCGATCAACCGAGGCTTCATCCGAGGGCTTTATGGAACAGCACCAGCATTATCAGAGCCTGCAAGATCAGGCATACACCGCATTGCGCTCCAAGATCATCTATGCCGAGCTCAGGCCCGGCACGCGTCTTTCGGCGATTGGTCTGGAAAAGGAGACGGGAATCGGGCGCACGCCCATTCGCGAGTCCTTTGTGCGCCTGCGTGAGCAGGAGCTGGTGGAAACGCGTCCCAAAAGCGGCACCTATGTCTCGAAAATCAGCATGGAGCGCGCCGAGAACGCCTGTTTCTTGCGCGAAAAACTCGAGAGAAGCGTGCTTATTAAATGCTGTTCGGCTGCTACGCCCGAGCAAAAGCAGCGGCTCGAGCAGATTCTTGCCGAGTCCGAGTCGCTCAACCATAGCGAAACGCGTCGCTTTTTCGATCTGGACAACCTGTTCCATGAGACGTGTTTTGAGATTGCCGGTCGTCACATGTTGTGGGATTGGATGAAGAGCATCAACACACATTTTGAGCGATACAACTGGTTGCGTATGGTGTCGCAGGACCTGGATTGGGAGCCGATTCGTCGGCAGCATCGCCGGATTCTCGAGGCCATTAAGAGGGGCGATACCGACACGGCGAGCTATCTGGCAGAGACTCACTTGCACCTGATGCCCGAGGAGCAGGGCCCGGTTATCGCCTTGCATCCCGACTATTTTGAGCTGTCCAAAGACTCGTTCATCTAATCAATCCCCATATAAGTTGCGGTGAAATAGGGACTGTTTTGCGACCTAGGTGGCGCAAACAGTCCCTATTTCACCGCAACTGCGTTGGGGCGTAACCGGGGCACGAAAAAGCTGCGGCGCCGCTTGGAGGAAAAGACCGGAAGCAAGGGTCCATTCCTCCAGACGGCACCGCAGCTGTTTTGGTGGCTCGGCTTTTGTCGAAGTGGCTTAGTTGAGCGCGACGGCCAGCCGAGTAGG
>DBEZQF010000118.1:0-7073 GCA_048254795.1 Collinsella sp.
GTCGTTGAGGCCAACGCTGCCGTCGAGGAGGCCCGTGCCGCCGAGGGCGATGCCGCCGGTGAGATCGCCCGTCTTGAGGGCGAGCGCCGCTCGCTGCTTTCCGAGATCGGCCGCTTGGAGCAAAGCGCCAACAATGCCGAGGTCGAGCGCGTGCGCATCTCCAAGCGCCGCGAGCAGGCCTCCGAAGCCGTTCGCGCTGCGCGCCCGCGCGTTGACGAGCTCACCCGTTCGCGTGACGAGGCCCGCGCGCAGGCAAGCGATCTGGGCTTGCAGATTTCCGAGGCCAACGACGAACTCGACCGCGTTCGCCGTGACGATTCCGAGGCTGCCGGCAAGCTCGCCGACGCCAAGGTTCGCCTAGCCCAGACGAGCGAACGCCTGCGTTCGCTGAAGGGCCGCGTGCCCGACCTTGAGCATCGTCTTGAGGTCATCGACCGTCGTATCCGCGGAACACGCCAGGCCTCGCGCTCGCTCGAGCTGCTGCGCCTGCGCGTCGATCCCATGCACGAACGCTATTCTGCCCTGTTGGAACGCGCGTCGGATTGGGCAGCGCGCCTGCGTGACCAGGCCTCTCTGGAGGAGGCGGACTCCGCTTCGCTCAAGAAGACCATCGAGGATGCCAAGGCAGAGGTTGCCCGCGCTAAGGAGCGAGTCGATACCGCCTCCGCCACGCAAAACGAGTTCAAGGTCGCGCGTGGCAAGCTCGAGGTGCAGGTCGAGGCTGCCATCAAGGCCATTACCGCCGATGGCACGACGGTGCTCGAGGAAGCGCTCATGCTTCCTGCTCCTACCGACCGCGATGCCGCCGAGCGCGAACTCAACCAGCTTGTGCGCCAGATCAACAACCTTGGTCCCGTTAACCAAGTTGCCATGGAGGAGTACGAGCAGCTCAAGCGCCGCGCCGACTACATCGAGGAGCAGCTGGCCGATCTGGAGAGCGCGCGCAAGGCGCTCACCAAGATCACGGTGGCCATTGATCGCAAGATGCGCAAGGCGTTCCTGGTGACGTTTGAGAAGGTCGACGCGAACTTCCGCGAGATCTTCGCTATGCTCTTCCCGGGCGGCCAGGCTCATCTGGAGATGACCGATCCCGAGCATCCTGCCGAGACGGGTATCGAGGTCGTGGCGCAGCCGCGCGGCAAGCGCATCACCAAGATGATGCTCATGTCGGGCGGCGAGAAGAGTCTGACGGCGCTCGCCTTGCTCTTTGCCGTGTATCGCACGCGCACGGTGCCGTTCTATGTGCTGGACGAGGTCGAGGCGGCGCTCGATGACGCCAACCTGTCCAAGCTCATCGGCGCGCTCGATGTGTTGCGTTCCGATACGCAGCTCTTGGTTATCTCGCATCAGCGCCGTACTATGGAGGACGCTGACGTCCTCTATGGCGTCTCGATGCAAGCCGACGGCGTCAGTCGCGTCGTCTCGCAAAAACTCGATCGCGAAACCGGAAAGGTCGTGAATGCATAATGGGATTCTTCGATGCTCTCTCGCGCGGACTTGAGCGAAGCCGCGAGGCCCTCAACGAGGTCTTCTACTTTGGCGGTGAGGTCGACGAGGATTTTTGGGAGGACCTGGAGGACACCCTCGTCATGGGTGACATGGGCGCCGAGATCGCCATTCAGGTCTCCGATGACCTGCGCGATGCCGCGGCCAAGAAGAACCTCAAGACCGCTCCACAGCTTCGCCGTGCCCTGGCCGAGCAGCTTGAGCAGCACTTTGTGCCCATCGAGCGCGATCCGTTCTCCGATACGCCGAGCTGCGTGCTGTTTGTGGGCATTAACGGTGCCGGCAAGACCACGACGGTCGGTAAGATCGCGAGCGCCATGGCCTCCCGCGGCAAGAACGTCGTGATCGGTTCGGCCGATACCTTCCGCGCTGCCGCTATCGAGCAGCTCGATGTGTGGGGTCAGCGCGCTGGCGTCCCCGTCATCAAGCGCGACCGCGGCTCCGACCCGGCAAGTGTTTGCTACGACGTGCTCGACGAGGCCGACAAGCGCGGCAGCGACCTGGTGCTCATCGATACCGCCGGTCGTCTGCACACGAGCCCCGAGCTCATGCGCGAGCTTGCCAAGGTGGTCAATGTGACCCGCAAGCGCGCCGCCAATATGGCCGCCGGCCCCATGCCCGTCTATGTCGTGCTCGTGATCGATGCCGCAACGGGCCAAAACGGCCTCAACCAGGCGCTCGAGTTTAACGAGGCGCTTGGCCTGGACGGTATTATCATGACAAAGCTCGACGGCACGGCAAAGGGCGGTATCGCCATGGCCGTGGCCGAGAAGCTCAAGCTTCCCATCCTGCGCATCGGCGTGGGCGAGCAGGTCGATGACCTGCAGGAGTTCAATGCCAAAGATTTCTGCCGCGCCCTGGTGGGCGAGTCCAATTAAGGAGTGACTAGTGTTTGATTCTCTGAGCGATCGCCTCAACGACACATTTGACCGCCTGCGCGTCAAGGGCAAGCTGACCGAGGCCGATATCACCTCGGCCATGCGCGATATCCGTATGGCGCTGCTCGAGGCCGACGTCAACTTCAAGGTCGTCAAGGAGTTTGTCGCTAAGACCAAGGAGCGCTGCATGACCGCCGAGGTCATGGAGTCGCTGTCGCCGGCGCAAAACGTCGTCAAGATCGTGCTCGACGAGCTTACCGAGATGCTCGGCTCCACCGAGAGCAAGCTTGTCTTTAGCAACCGCATTCCCAATGTCATCATGCTCGTGGGCCTGCAGGGCTCCGGCAAGACTACGGCGGCCGTAAAGCTGGCCTACCTGCTCAAGAAGCAGGGCCGCTCCCCGCTGCTCGCCGCGTGCGACGTCTACCGTCCCGCCGCTGCCGACCAGCTGGCCACGCTCGGCGGCGAGATTGGCGTTCCGGTCTTCCGCGGTGACGGCGAGCACCCGGTCGACATCGCCAAGGGCGCCATTCAGGAGGCCGTCGACCACCTGCGCGATGTGGTCATCGTCGATACCGCCGGCCGCCTGCAGATCGACGAGCAGATGATGCAGGAGGCCGTGGACATCAAGAAGGCCGTCAAGCCCGATCAGGTGCTGATGGTCGTCGATGCCATGACCGGCCAGGATATCGTCAACGTCGTCTCGACCTTCGCTGAGCGCACCGACTTTGACGGTGTGATCATCTCCAAGCTCGACGGCGACGCCCGTGGCGGCGGCGCGCTTTCTGTGCGCCAGGTGACCGGTAAGCCCATCAAGTTCGTGAGCATGGGCGAGAAGCCCGATTCGCTGGAGCCGTTCTATCCCGATCGTATGGCCAAGCGCATCTTGGGCATGGGCGATGTTGTCGGCATCATCGAGAAGGCCCAGGAGGCAGCCGACGCCGAGCAGCTCGAGGCTGCCGAGCGTATGCTGCGCGAGGGCTTCACCATGAACGACATGCTCGACCAGATGAAGGCCGTCAAGAAGATGGGCGGCATGAAGGGCATCCTGGGCATGCTCCCCGGCGGCCAGCGTGCGCTTAACCAGATGGGCGGCAACCTGGACGAGGGCATCTTCGACAAGAACGAGGCCATTATCATGTCGATGACCAAGGAGGAGCGCCTTCGCCCCTCCATCATCAACGGCCAGCGCCGTGCCCGCATTGCCCAGGGCGCCGGCGTGACCCCCACCGAGGTCAATAGCCTTATGAAGCAGTGGGGCGAGATGAACAAGATGATGGGCCGCATGCGCACGATGGCCAATCAGGCGCAGGCCGGCGGCAAGAAGGGCAAGAAGGGTAAGAAGGGCAAAAAGATGCGCATGCCCAATATTCCCGGTCTGGATGTCATGGGGCTGGGCGGCATGGGCGGCCTGGGAACGGGCGGCCCCAAGTCCGATATGGACCTGCTGCGCCAGATGGAAGCGCAGATGCGCAACAAGAAGTAACGACTAGTTGAGTCGTGTATGGCGAAGGCCGCCTGGATGGTATTCCAGGCGGCCTTCGCCGTTTGTTCGCTGGTTGTCGCACGCGTGGAAGCGCGTTCTCGACGAGGTGCTTGCCGCTAGTGGCAGCTGCAGCCTTCGTGCCCGTCATGGTCGTGGTGACCGTGGCAGCCGCAGGACTCGCCATGCTCGTGGATGTGCTCGTGATCATGTCCATGGCAGCCGCAGGTGGCCTCGCCGTTCTGTGCGAGCGTGCCAGCGATAAGGGCCTCGACGCACGCATCGCAGCTGCCTTGGGCTCCCGCATAGACGGTGATACCGGCTTGGGCAAGCGCGTTGATAGCGCCACCGCCGATGCCGCCGCAGATGAGTGTGTCCACGCCGCCATTGGCGAGCAGACCCGCCAGCGCGCCGTGACCGGTGCCGCCGGTGCCCACGACCTGCTTGTTGAGCACCTTGTCGTCCTGGATGTCATAGATCTTGAACTGTTCGCTGCGGCCAAAGTGCATAAAGATGTTGCCGTTGTCATACGTGGTTGCCACCCTCATGGTGTCGACCTCCTTTGCTGGCCATGCGGCCGTCGTCGTGGCGATGGGGGAGTACGCGATATTGCCACCTTCGATGATAAGTGCTCGCCCGTTGACCAGCGCGTTTGCCACCTTTCGATGCGCGCGACTGCTAATGGCCGCCACCGTGGCTCGTGCGACGCCCATGTGCAGGGCGACGGCCTCCTGATTGAGGCCTTCCAGGTCGCACAGGCGCAGGACCTCGAGTTCGTCGACCGTCATGTCGATGGCATCGCCGCTCGCCAGGCCATCGGGGGTAAAACCGCGATATTCGGGGATGATCCCGACGCGGCGCAATTTTTCGCGTCTTCCTGCCATGCACTCTCCAAATCTGACATATGTCAACAATAGAATAGCGAACGTGCGGATTTGCGCAAGGAATTTCTGTCATATGTCAGAAAATGAGGGCTTATGTTTGGGCTGTGGGGCCGCGTGCGCCTGGGCTACAATGAATCTCGCTTGTAGGCGACTGATAGGAGGGTCAATGAGCAAGGCTGATCAACAGTTTGTAACCATGTGCCGAGATATCTTGGACCATGGCACCACCACCGAGGGCCAAAAGGTCCGCCCGGTGTGGGAGGACGGCACCCCTGCCTATACTATTAAAAACTTTGGCGTTACGGCACGCTACGACCTGCGCGAGGAGTTTCCGGCGCTTACCCTGCGTCGTACGGCCCTCAAATCTGCCATGGATGAGATCCTGTGGATCTATCAGAAGAAGTCCAATAACGTGCATGACCTCAACAGCCATATTTGGGATGAGTGGGCCGACGAGTCCGGCTCTATCGGCAAGGCCTACGGCTACCAGATTGGCCAGAAGAGCCATTATGCCGAGGGCGACTTCGATCAGATGGACCGCGTGCTGTACGACCTTAAGCACACGCCGTACAGCCGCCGCATTATGACGAACACCTATGTGTTTAGCGACCTGTCCGAGATGCACCTGTATCCGTGCGCCTACAGCGTGACCTATAACGTCACGCAGCGTCCGCAGGATGACAAGCCGACGCTCAACATGATTCTCAACCAGCGCAGCCAGGACATTTTGGCCGCGAACAACTGGAATGTGAGCCAGTACGCCATTTTGCTGATGATGGTTGCGCAGTCGGTCGATATGATTCCCGGCGAACTGCTGCATGTGATCGCCGATGCCCACATTTACGACCGTCATGTCGATATCGTCCGCGAGCTTATCGAGCGTCCGCAGTTTGCCGCGCCCAAGGTAACGCTTAACCCCGATGTGCATGATTTCTACGCGTTTACGACCGACGACCTGATCGTCGAGGGCTATGAGCACGGTCCGCAGGTAAAGAACATCCCCATTGCGGTGTAGGTGACGCGCATGACGTGTAAGCTTTCTGCCATTGTCGCCGTGTGCGATGACTGGGGTATTGGGTGCGAGGGCGACATGGTGGTGTCCAACCGTGCCGACATGCGTCATTTTGTGGCGTGTACCAAGGGGTGCCCGGTCATTATGGGGCGCAAGACCCTGCTGAGTTTTCCCGGCGGGCGTCCGCTTAAGAATCGCCGCAATATCGTGCTCACCCGCGACGAGAGCTTTGCTGCCGAGGGCGTCGACGTGGTGCATAGCATCGACGAAGCGCTCGCCGCGGTAGCCGATGAACCCGTTGCGTGGGTGATTGGCGGCGGCGAGGTATATCGACAGTTTTTGCCGTATTGCGTGGAGGCCGAGGTTACGCATAACCATTGCGTGCATGACGTGGATACGTACTTTCCCGATCTGGATGCCGATCCCGCGTGGGAGATTGCGTGGCGAGGCGGCGTTGCCACGATTGCCTCGGGCGAGGGCGACGAGGGTGTCGATTATGAGTTCGTGACGTATCGTCGCGTTGATGCTTAAATCTCCTTTTTGCCCACGGTATTATCGGGTTGGAATGAGTGAGGGGCGGCGCCTGGCGTCGCCTCGTTTGATATAGGTGCTGTAAAGAAAGGTGCGGGCTGGCTGCTATGACTGATGCCGTTGAGGTTCTGCGAATTGATTCGCTCGAGGACGAGCGGCTTGATGCCTATGTTCGACTGACCGAGCGCGAGCTGCGCTGCGTGTTGGAGCCGCAAAAGGGCATCTTTATCGCCGAGAGCGCCAAGGTCATCGAGCGCGCGGTGCGTGCCGGATATCAGCCGGTGAGCTTTCTTTTGGGCGAACGCTGGCTCGACCAGATGATGCCGCTGTTTGAGCGCCTAGTCGTGCGCGAGGGCGCGGGTCCTGTTCCTGTGTTCGTCGCCTCCATGGAGCTCATGGAGCAGTTGACGGGCTTTAACGTGACGCGCGGCGCGCTGGCGGCGTTCCGTCGCCCGCGTCAGATTCCGGTTGATGAGTTCTTGGGCGGCGTCGTCGAGGCGGCGGGGGATCGTCCGGTGCGCGTGTGCGTGCTTGAGGGTATTGTTGATCACACCAATGTTGGCGCGATTTTCCGCTCGGCTGCCGCATTGAACGTTGACGGTATTTTGGTCAGCCCGACGTGCTGCGACCCGCTGTACCGTCGCTCGGCCCGCGTGAGCATGGGCACCGTGTTTCAGGTGCCGTGGACGCGCATTGGCAGCGAGGCTCGTGTGTGGCCGCATGATGGTCTGAGCGCGTTGCACGATGCCGGTTTTTCGTGTGCCGCTATGGCGTTGACG
>DBEZQF010000119.1:0-5049 GCA_048254795.1 Collinsella sp.
CCCCACGACGCGCCCCGGCTGCCGCCACGGCATCCACTACATCAAGATGTTCCCCATAACCAAGGCCTACCAGCGCCGCTTCAGGACCGAGGGCTCGGCCTACTACGAGACGCTCCAGCGCATCATCGATGGCAACACCAAACGCATTGTCTCCGAATGCCAGGCGTACCTTGACCTCTATGAGCGCGAGGGAAGGTCCTGCTTTGCCGTCGACATCGATCGCATCGTGGGCCTGCTGGAAGGCGAGAAGTAGGGCACCTCGGCTCAGTCTCGAGCCATGCGGAGTCGCTCCGCATTTTTGAACGCCGCGTGTGCGTCCTAAATACTTGAGAAACAAGCTGTGAAGTGCGGTGGCGCGCCCGTGCCCGTGCATAGCCGTCACCATCAGCGTCTACGCGGTGTCGGCTTCAAGTGGAACTAGCGCCGCTGCTGTATATGGTTTGCCTTGCTGCAAATGGCAATCAATGCCCACGATGCTTCTGCTTGCGCTTCAGCTTTCGCTGCTCGAAGCGCGCATCAGCCTCTTCCGCGCGGCGTCGGCTTCTTGCATGAGCTGACTCCTGTTTCATCGCTTCTCTCTGTGCTGCGAGCGCCTGCTGCGCCTTGGTGCTCATCGCGGGCCGCTTAAGGGCTTTCGCCGCCTCACGGGCGCGCCGCTTGGGGTTCTTCGCGGGCTTGTTTGTTTCAATGGCCTTGTCGCCGAAGAACGAGAGCTTCTCCCATTCGCTTGTAACGAATCGCAGGATCTCCTCATCGGACGGCTCCGCGCCGAAGACGATGCGGGCGACGCCGTACTTTCCGCCCTCGACGTGCTCCGCCAGCCCGACCCAGAATTGACCGTCGTGATATACGGTCAGGGTGGACGACACGCTGATCTGCATGGCTGGTTCCTCCTTTATGTAGATGACCATGCAGAGAAGGGACAACCAAGGAGGCAGGTTACTGATGCGGACTCCCGCACGCCCACGACTACCCGACGGGGACTGTGTTTTCATCTCTGATGCCCGCATTGTAGCACGCGCGGATGCGCCCTTCATCGCTGCCGACATGACGTGGCTGGGATTCGTTCCTCGACACATCCTTTTGTATATTGCCTTCCCGGTTTCGAAACTTTAAATCAATTCGAGTTTCGAAACCGGGAAGGAGAGCGTATGTGAGAGGCGATATGAGCATCAACTTGATGCTTGAGGGGGAGCTCGCGTCGCTTCTGCCCATCGGGGACGTGTTCCCGAAGGTCCTCATCTCCCGCATAGGGCATGAGACCTGTACCCGGGAAGGCGTACTCGTGCTGGACCTCGCGCGGTGCTGCTCGGTGAGCAGGGGTTCTGAACACTGCGTAGGGATATAGCGCGACAGGGGGGTGCAGCACCGTTTGCGCCTTGTCTAGAGAACACGAACAAGAGATGTGGCCTGCAGACGACTGAATAGCTCCATCCGTTTTGGTTACAACAAAATGTGTGCCGCGCGCCTGCGGCATGAGGGAGGGAGATTTCTATGAATATCGTTGTATTGAGTGGTAGCCCGCGCAGGGGCGCCAATACCGACACCATGGTCGAGGCGTTTGCCGAGACCGCGCGTGAGGGCGGCAATACGGTCGAGGTCGTCCGTGTTGCCAGCAAGAAAATCGGTGGTTGCCTGGGGTGTCAGTATTGCTTCGCCCACGAGGGCACTTGCGTGCAGAAGGATGACATGGTCGACGTGATCGAGTCGCTGAAAGGCGCCGATATGGTTGTCTTCGCTTCGCCTATCTACTGGTTTGATATCACTGCGCAGGAGAAGGCCGCCATCGACCGCCTGTGCGCCTTCGGTGCTACAGGCTTCCCGTTCACCAAGACGGCCCTTTTGCTCGATAGCCACAGCGAGGGCGTCTATGATGCGGCGATTGCTATGTACAGGGCCACATGCGCGTACTGCAAGTGGGAGGACCAGGGCATTGTCACCATCAGCGGCATGACCGAGCGCGACAGCATGGCATCGTCGCCCAAGTTGGAAGGGGTGCGAGAGCTCGCCCGCAAGCTCGCCTAAGGACAAGAGGGGCGCATGGCAATCAGCACTAGCGGAAATGCTTGCTGCCCTTACCAGGAGGAATGCTGATTGCCATGCAACGATGCTCCCGCGGACAATTCCGGTGTGCTAAAACGCCTTCTCGTTCAAGAATTCTCTGAACGCGGGGATGTCGAAGCCGACGAGGCCACGCCCACGTTCCCCGATAACGCCGTCCTCGAGGAGGCGGCGTTTGTATTGGCTTGCGTAGTTGCTGGCGACGCCCATGCGTTTGGCTATCTCCGAGATCCTGCTGGGGCCAGAATCGGGCAGCATCGCGAGCAAAAACTCAATGTCTTTATCGGAAAGCTCTCGATAGGTCGTTTCGAGAGAAGCCCGATGCCATGCTTCTCGAGTTGCCTGAAGATGCCATTCATGCACGTGCGCCAGTTGCCCTGGGCTTCTTGAACATATGTCCAATCGATGCCCACTGGACCAATTTGAACGCCGTTCATGCGCGCGTGAGACTGTGAAAGGTAGCTATCTGCCGCTTCTTTGGTTCGCTCGATAATATCTTCGAGCATGCCTGGCATGGCGGAGCCATTTGCTGTACTCCATGGTGGCTCCTTTGCAAGTTTTGCTATTTTTTGCAACTTTTGCTAACTATTGCGAGTTTTGCTAACGGCTTAGGACGGTGCGGGAAGCCCCCGTATCGTCGACATTTCCGAGGATGACCTCCGCAACGAGCGGGGCCCGGGGCGCGATATTGCTGCGCTCCGGGCCCCGCTGCTTTGTAAAACCATGGCGGTTCTGCCGTCGTCCTAATCAAACAAACTCGGCATGTCGTTTTCTTTCATGAGGGCACCGGCTGAGGGGAGGCTCTGCGCGGTGAACTTCTCGGCCGAGACGCCGGCGCCAAGGATTTCCTCGGTCGTGCCGACGGTGGTGACCGAGCGGCCCTTCTTGGCGGTAAAGGCCTGGACGCCCTGCGTGTTGGTGGTCGTCTTGGTCTTGAGCAGCGACGTGTTGAAGTTCATCAAACGATAGTCGCTCGAGACCAGCGCGATGTCGCGGTCCTCCTTGAGCACCTGGGCATACAGCAGCTTGCTGCCACCGTAGATGGCGTTCTTGAGGCGCTTGCGGTTGGTCTTGGTGACGTATCCGGAAAGCGCGACGCGCACCACGCGGCCGTTCTCAAAGACGAACAGCACGTCGGCCTTGTAGTCCTCGGGGTCGATGACCCAGATGACACTCTCATCGGGTTCCATCTCAAGATCGGTCGGCAGGTACGAGCCCAGCTGGGCCGACTTGGTATCCTCAAACGCCGCAACCTTGCACTTGTACACCTGGCTCTTGTTGGTAAAGACCAGCAGCTCGTGGGTGTTGGAGGACGGGAACTCGATAAAGGGCTTGTCGCCGTCCTTGTACTTGAGCGTGGTGGCCTTCTTAAGCACGCGGTCCGTCATCTTCTTAAGGTAGCCATCGCGCGAGAGCATGATGGTGACCGGATACTCCTCGACCTCGGGCTCCAGGCTTACCTCGATGACCTCGTGGGGCTCGATCCTGCCCGTGCGCCGCGGCATCACGTACTTCTTGTTGACCGCGGCCAGCTCGTCGCTGATGGCCTTCTTGATGTTCTCCTCGCTGGAGAGGATCTCTTCAAGCTCGGCAATCTCGCCTTCAAGCTTAGCGATGTCCTTGGTGCGGTTGAGGATGTACTCCTCGTTGATGTTGCGGAGCTTAAGCTCGGCAACAAACTCGGCCTGGGTCTCGTCGATGTCGAAGCCCTTCATAAGGTTGGGCACGACCTCGGCTTCGAGCTTGGTG
This sequence comes from Collinsella sp., assembly GCA_048254795.1. GTDB lineage: Bacteria > Actinomycetota > Coriobacteriia > Coriobacteriales > Coriobacteriaceae > Collinsella. Next base: position 3,811 of record DBEZQF010000119.1, read on the forward strand.
CCGCGGATGATGGCGATGGCCTTGTCGATGTCGAGCAAGATCGCCTCGAGGCCGTGCAGCAGGTGCAGGCGCTCGGACTTTTTGCCTAGGTCAAAGTTAATGCGGCGACGCGTGGACTCAATACGCCACTTGACCCACTCGTGCAGGATCTGGCGCACGCCCATAACGCGAGGGTAACCATCGACCAGCACGTTGAAGTTGCACGAGAACGAATCCTGCAGCGTGGTCGAGCGATAGAGCTTGGCCATGAGCTTGTCGGGGTCGACACCGCGCTTAAGGTCGATGGCGATGCGAAGGCCCGAAAGATCGGTCTCGTCGCGGATGTCGGCAATTTCCTTGACCTTGCCCTCCTTGGAGAGCTTGACGATGCGCTCGATGATGACATCGGTCTTGGTGGTGTAGGGGATCTCGTACACCTCGATGATGCGCTCTTCGGGAATCCAGCGCCAGCGGGAGCGGATTTGGAAGCTGCCAAGGCCGGTCTCGATGATCTTCTCCATCTCCTCGCGGCGGTAGATAATCTCGCCGCCGGTCGAGAAGTCGGGCATGGGCATATATTCGAGCAGGTCGCAGTCGGGGTCCTGCAGGTAGTGCATCGTTGCGGTGCAGACCTCGTTGAGGTTGAAGCCGCAGATGTCGGATGCCATGGCGACGCCGATGCCCTTGTTGGCCGAAACCAGAATATTGGGGAATGTGGTGGGCAGCAGGCGCGGCTCCTTCATGGCGCCGTCGTAGCTGTCGACGAAGTCGACCGGGTCCTTGTCGATGTCCTTGAAGATCTCGGCACTGATGGGGGAGAGCTTGGCCTCGGTATAACGCGAGGCGGCGTAGCTCAGATCGCCCGAATAGTACTTGCCAAAGTTGCCCTTCGACTCCACGAAGGGCGCAAGCAGCGCTTCGTTGCCCGTCGCCAGGCGCACCATCGTCTCGTAGATCGCGGCGTCGCCGTGCGGGTTGAGCTTCATGGTCTGGCCCACGATGTTGGCGCTCTTCTGGCGCTCGCCCTTGAGCAGGCCCATCTTGTACATGGTGTAGAGCAGCTTGCGGTGCGAGGGCTTAAAGCCGTCAATCTCGGGGAACGCACGCGAGACGTTGACACTCATGGCGTAGGGCATGTAGTTGACCTCGAGCGTCTGCGTGATCGGCTGGTCGGTGACCTCGGAGTGCAGGCCGATGACGTTCTCGGCGTTGACCTGCTTTTTCTTTGGCTGGTTCTTCGTCTTCTTCTTTGCCACGATT
>DBEZQF010000120.1:0-7335 GCA_048254795.1 Collinsella sp.
GCCTATGTCATCGCTTAAGACGACGCATCGCTGGGCGGTCGCTCAGCAAAACCCCGAGCTCGAAAAGGAGCTTTCGGCTGGTCTGGGCATTCCCGGGCTGGTGGCGCGCATTATGGTCGCGCACGGCATTGGCTCCATCAAAGAGGGCCAATTGTTTTTGACGCCTTCGCTCGATCGCGACTGGGCCGACCCACTCATTATCCCGGGCATGTCGGTCGTTGCCGACCGCGTCGAGCGTGCTATTCGCAACCACGAGCACATTGCAGTCTTTGGCGATTTTGACGTTGACGGTATTACGTCGACCTGCCTGTTGACCGAGGCGCTGCGCACGTTTGGCGCCGATGTCACGCCGTTTATTCCGCATCGCTTTGATGAGGGCTACGGTCTTTCGCGCGCGGCGCTCGACCGCGTTAACGAGCTCGCTCGCCCCCAGCTGATCGTAACCGTCGATAACGGCATTGCCGCCAAGGAAGAGGTTTCCTATCTGGAGAGCCTGGGGATCGATTTGGTGGTCACGGACCATCACGAGCCCTCCGACCAGGTGCCGCAGGGTGTGCCCCTGACTGACCCCAAGCTCGAGGACGAGGGCCCCTCGCGTGAGCTTGCCGGTGCTGGTGTGGCGCTCAAGCTGGTGCAAGTCCTGGGTGAGCGCCTGGGCAAGCCGTCGTATTGGCGTTCGCTAATCGAGGTCGCGGCGCTGGGCACCGTGTCCGACATGATGCCGCTCACGCCCGAGAACCGCGCGCTGGTTGCCGAGGGCATCCAGCAGATGCGCGTAACCGCTCGCCCCGGCTATATCGCGCTTGCCGCGCTCGCCAAGGCGGACCTTTCGAGCATTACGGCGGATGGCCTGTCATTCTCGCTCATTCCCCGCTTAAACGCTGCCGGTCGCATGGCCGATCCCAAGCTGGCGCTCGACCTGCTGCTTGCCCGCGATCCCATCGAAGCAAGCGCACTGGCGGCTGAGCTCGAGGAAATCAATCGCCAGCGCCGTGAGATCGAGGCGGAGCTCACGCGCGATGCCATGGCAAAGGTCGAGGAGACCTATGACGGCGGACGCGCGATCGTCGTGGGCGGCGAAGGCTGGCACGAGGGCGTCAAGGGCATCGTGGCAAGCCGTCTGACCAACCGCTACCACGTGCCGGCGCTGCTGTTCTCGATCGAGGACGGTATCGCGCGCGGCTCTGGTCGCTCGGTGGGCAAAGTTAACCTGTTTGACGCCATCGAGCGCTGTTCCGACCTGATGATTCGTCGCGGCGGACATGCCGGTGCGGTGGGTGTGACTATCGAGGCATCCAAGCTCGACGAGTTCCGCCGTCGCCTTTCCGCCGTGTTGTCCGAGCTTCCCGCCGAGGACTTTGAGGACACCGACGAGGTTGCCGCCACGGTCGACCTTTCCGAATTGAATATCGAGACCATCGAGCAGATTTCCCGCCTTGAGCCGTTTGGCCAGGGTAATAAGGTGCCGCTGCTGGCTGCCGAGGGCGTGACGATGTGTGATCGCGCCGTGGTGGGTAAGACCGGCGAGCACATGCGCTTTGTGGCGACCGATGGCGCCGCGAGTGTGCCGGCCATTATGTTCCGCGTGCCGCAAATCGATAAGCTCATCAACTGCGATAGCGCTGTCGACTTGGTGTTCGAGGCCGTTGCCGAGCATTGGCAGGGTCGTGTGAAGCCCAAGCTCATGGTCAAGGATGTTCTGGTCCGCGATACCACGCTGCCCAGCGTCGACGATCCGGCATGCGAGCTTCGTCGTGGCGTGCAGCCGGCGGATTCCGGCCTGCGCTTGGAGTCGCGCAAGCGCGAGACGCTCGCCCAGCTTTCCTATACCGAGCTCACGCGCTCGCTTATCCATAGCTTTATCGGATCGAACCAGCCGCACCGCGCGCAGGTTGAGGCGCTCGACGCCTTGGCCGATCACCAGAGTGTCTTGGCGGTTATGGGAACGGGCCGCGGCAAGTCGCTCATCTTCCATGTGCATGCCGCGCGTGAGGCGGTGCTTCGCGGACGTGCGAGCATCTTTGTCTATCCGCTGCGTGCGCTTGTTGCCGACCAGGCCTATCACCTCTCGTCGACGATGGCATCGCTTGGCATTGGCGTTGGCGTGCTGACCGGCGAGACCGTGGAGGCCGCACGCGATGACGTGTTCGCCGGCCTAGCTTCGGGCCGCACCGGTATCGTGCTCACGACGCCCGAGTTCCTATCTATCCACCGTGACCGCTTCGCGCGTTCGGGCCGCATCGGCTTTGTCGTTATCGATGAGGCGCATCATGCCGGTCTTGCCAAGGGCGGCGACCGCAGCGCCTATCTCGACATGCCCGATATCCTCAAAGCCCTGGGCGACCCGGTCGTTATGGCTGCGACGGCCACCGCGACGGCTCCGGTCGTGGCCGAGCTTGCCCGCATGCTGCCGATCACTCGCACGGTGGTCGACGAGACGGTGCGCGAGAACCTGCAGCTCGAGGACGACCGTGATCTTGCAAGTCGCGAGAACCGTTTGGTGTCGATTGTGGCGACGGGGGAAAAGACCGTCATCTACGTCAATTCGCGCGACCAGTCCGTGGCGCTCGCCAAGACGTTGCGCAAGCGTGTGCCCGATTGCGCAACCCATATCGCGTTCTATAACGCGGGGCTTGCGCGTTCCGATCGCCGTCGCGTGGAGGAAGCTTTCCGAGACGGCAGCCTCAGCTGCATCGTCTCGACATCTGCCTTTGGCGAGGGCGTCAACCTGCCCGATATCCGCCATGTCGTGCTCTATCACATGCCGTTTGGCGGCATTGAGTTTAACCAGATGAGCGGCCGCGCCGGTCGCGATGGCCAGCCCGCCGTGATCCATCTGCTCTATTCGTCGCGCGACGCCCGCATTAACGAGCGCCTGCTCGACTGCTATGCGCCCGAGCGCGACGAGCTCGTCACGCTCTATCGCGCACTGCAGACCATGTGGCGCTCCAACCGCGGCAAAACCGGGGACGATTCCTTTAGCGCGAGCGATATCGACATCGCGCAGATGTGCCTTGCCATCGATGCTCGCACGCCGGTCGACGAGCGTTCGGTGGAAAGCGGCCTGGGAATCTTCGAAGAGCTTGGTTTTTGTCGCGTTTCGGGGTTTGACGACACCCGTCGCATCGCGATGGCCGAAAACCCCGGCCGCGTGCAATTGAGTAGGTCAATTCGCTATTTGGAGGGCTTGCGCTCGCGCATGGAGTTTTCGGCTTTCCGGAGCTGGGCGCTCGATTCGTGCGCTTCTGATATGCTAGCCAAAGTTAACCGCCCGATCGTACCGCGGGCCTAGGGGAAGGGGACCTCGATGGATGCCGCAGCCCGTACCGCCCATGATTCCACCCTCCAGCCGTTTTCGGAGATGGAGCACTATAAGCATGCCGATGAGCTGCCGCCCGAGATTATGGCGGACAGCTACGACAAGCTGGAGCGCCTGTGCCTCAAATATATGAATGAGGACGACTTTTCTAAGGTGGAGCAAGCCTACTGCTTTGCCGCCGAGAAGCACTGCAACCAAAAGCGCCGCTCGGGCGAGATGTACATTAACCATCCCGTCGAGGTTGCCATCATTTTGGCCGATCTCAAGATGGACTGCGATGTGGTGTGCGCCGCGCTGCTGCACGATACCGTCGAGGATACCGAGACCTCGCTCGCCGATGTTTCCGGCCTGTTTGGCGATACGGTGGCCGAGCTCGTCGATGGCGTGACCAAGCTCACCAACATCGAAGTCGACAGCATGGACGAGAAGCAGGCGCTCACGCTGCGCAAGATGTTCCTTGCCATGTCCAAGGACATTCGCGTCATCATCGTTAAACTTGCCGACCGTCTGCACAACATGCGAACGCTGGCAGCCCTGCGCGAGGATCGTCGCCTGTTTAAGGCTCGCGAGACCATGGACGTGTATGCGCCCCTGGCCGACCGTCTGGGCATGAGCTCCATTAAATGGGAGCTCGAGGACCTGTCCTTCTTCTACCTTGAACCCGACGCCTACCAGCGCATCGCGCGCATGGTGGCGGAGTCGCGCGAGGTCCGTGAGCGCTATCTGGCCGAGACCATCAAGACACTCACCGACGAACTCAACCGCATTGGCCTGGAGGACTTCCAGATTAACGGCCGTTCCAAGCACTATTGGTCCATCTACCAAAAGATGAAGCGCAAGGGCAAGGAATTCTCCGAGATCTACGACCTGGTGGCACTGCGTGTCATCACGCATTCGGTGCGCGATTGCTACTCCACGCTCGGCGCGGTGCATACGCTGTGGCACCCCATGCCCGGTCGCTTTAAAGACTATATCGCCATGCCCAAGGTCAATAACTACCAGTCGCTCCACACGACGGTCATCGGCCCCACGGCTCGTCCGCTCGAGATTCAGATTCGAACCTACGAGATGCATGAGCAGGCCGAGTACGGCATTGCCGCCCACTGGCTATACAAGAAGTCGGGCGGATCGTCTGCTTCCAAGACCAATGACGCTCAACGTTTGGACGACCAGATCAACTGGCTCAAGCATTCGCTCGATTGGGCTGCGTCTGATGAGATCACCGACGCCAAGGAATACCTGCATTCGCTGAAGGTCGACCTCTTCGATCAGGAGATCTTCGTCTTTACGCCCAAGGGCGAGGTCATGGCGCTTCGTGCCGGCTCCACGCCGCTCGACTTTGCCTATGCCGTTCACACCGAGGTGGGAAACCATTGCGTCGGCGCCAAAATCAACGGTGCGGTGGCTCCGCTCACGCACGAGATTAAGACGGGTGACCGTGTCGAGATCCTGACCAACAAGAGTTCCAAGCCGTCGCGTGATTGGCTCAAGATCGTTAAGACACCTTCCGCCAAGTCAAAGATCCGCCGCTATTTTGCCGCTGCGACCAAGGACGACGACGCTGCTGCTGGTCGCGATATGCTGGCCAAGGACCTGCGTAAGCGTGGCTATGGCATTTCTACGCCGCGTTCGACGCGTGCGCTCAACGCCGTGGCGGAGCAGTTTAACTTCAAGCAGCTCGAGGACCTGTTTGCCGCCGTCGGCGCCGGCAAGGTTGCCCCGCGCGCTGTGGGCAATAAGGTCGAGCAAATCTTGGACCCCAAGCCCGAGGAACAGCTCACCAAGGCCGAGGCTATCGCCGAGGTCGTGAAGCAGCCCGCTCGCGGCTCCAACCGCAAGCCGCAAAAGCGCGGCAAGAGCGCCAGTAACGGCATTATCGTCAAGGGCGAGAGCAACAGCGGCCTGCTGGTCCGTCTGGCTCATTGCTGCAACCCCGTGACGGGCGACGACATCGTCGGCTTCATCACGCGTGGTCGTGGCGTTTCGGTGCATCGCGCCAACTGCCCTAACGTCAAGGGTCTTATGGAACATCCCGAGCGCATGATTGATGTGGAGTGGGACGGCGCTGCCGATACCCTCTTCCAGGTCGAGATCGTGGTCGAGTGCCTGGACCGCATGGGCCTGCTCAAGGATGTCACCATTGCCATTGGCGATGCGGGCGGCAATATCCTTTCCGCCGCCACGTCGACCAACCGCGAGGGTATTGCAACCCTGCGCTTTATGGTCGAAATTTCGGATGCGAGCGGCCTGGATCCGCTGCTGGCTTCCATCAGCAGTGTCGATTCGGTCTACGACGCTCGCCGTCTTATGCCCGGCGAGGGCGGAGCGCAACTCAAGCGCCGTGTGTAGGTGCGAGAGCCTCTCAGCATCATAGATATTGGTTACGTTCGAGGCATCGTTTGGTGCCTCGAACGTATTTTAGAAGGAGGGTATGCGCATGGGCGATATGACTTTGGACCTGACACCCCGAGGCGCGGCTTCGATTGAGGCGCTCGTCAACGGCCCGATTCAGACCAACAGCTACGCCGTGATTTCGAATGACGAGTGCTTAATCGTCGATCCGGCGTGGGAGGGCGAGCGTCTTGTGGAGCATATCCACACCGCGCATCCCGAGGTGCGCGTACTCGGCTCTGTCTGCACGCACGGTCATGCCGACCATGTTGGCGGGGTTGCCGGGGTTCGAGCTGTCGTTGGCGACAGCGCACTATATGAGTTGTGCGCTAAGGACGTGACGGTACCTCGCGCAAATATCGAGGAGCAGCGCGCCATGTGGGACATCGAGACGCCCGATCCGGGTGAGCCGACGCGCTTGCTTGCCGAGGGCGATACAATCGAGGTGGGCGACGTCTGCCTGCAGGTGATCGAGACGCCGGGGCATACGCCGGGCGGCATTGTCCTGTTCGCCGCGACCGAGCAGGGGAACATCGCCTTTGTGGGCGACACGCTTTTCCCGGGCAGCCACGGTCGTACCGATCTTTCCGGCGGTGACGAGGCGGCGATTATGCGCTCGCTTTCCAAACTTGCCAAGACGCTTCCGCCCGATACCGTTTGCTTGACGGGCCATGGCGGTTCGACCACGATGGCGCGCGAACTTATGCAGAACCCGTTTATGCAGATGTAGGCTCGAAGCCGTCTTTCGAACCACGAAGACCACTCAATCGTCAAGCTATTTTCCCCAGTGGGTCGATTCTGTGGGGCAAACGGTCAAAATTTGTCCAATCGGATGGTATTCGTGAGCAAACGAACGTTTATGCTCGGGTATGTCGTGGTAAAATCTCAGGCGTTATCGGAGCAACCTTACAGGAGGTTTCTTTTATGCTCGTCAACGCAGCAGACATGCTCAAGAAGGCCGAGGCCGGCAAGTACGGTCTCGGTGCCTTCAACACCAACAACCTCGAGTGGACCCTGGCTATTCTCCAGGCCGCCGAGGAGGCCAAGTCTCCGCTGATCCTTCAGTGCACCGCTGGTGCCGCTAAGTGGATGGGCGGTTTCAAGGTCTGCGCCGACATGGTCAAGGCTGCCGTCGAGGCCACGGGCGTTACCGTTCCCGTCGCCCTTCACCTCGATCACGGTTCTTACGAGGACTGCTTCAAGTGCATCGAGGCCGGCTTTACGTCCATCATGTATGACGGCTCTCACGAGGAGACCTTCCAGCTTAACCTCGACCGCACCAAGGAGCTCGTTGAGCTTGCCCACTCCAAGGGCATGTCCATCGAGGCCGAGGTCGGCGGCATCGGCGGCACCGAGGACGGCGTGACCTCCAGCGGCGAGCTCGCTGATCCTGCTGAGTGCAAGCAGATTGCTGACCTGGGCGTCGACTTCCTCGCCTGCGGTATCGGCAACATCCACGGCGTGTACCCTGCCGACTGGGCTGGCCTTTCCTTCGAGCGCCTGGGCGAGATCAAGGCTCAGACCGGCGACCTGCCCCTCGTCCTGCACGGTGGCACCGGCATCCCCGAGGATCAGATCAAGAAGGCCATCTCCCTGGGTATCTCCAAGATCAACGTCAACACCGA
>DBEZQF010000121.1:0-6070 GCA_048254795.1 Collinsella sp.
CCCGGCATGAAACCCGCGACGTTTTTCGCGGGCGGCTCCAAGACCGGTACCGTCTATGCCTACTGCAACCTGCACGGGCTGTGGTCCGCGACATTCTAGGAGCGCGCCCCCGCTCGGGGTATCATAGCTAGCATATGCACATGCAAGCGCCGGCTGCATTATGCGGCCGGCGCTTTTACTACGATTTCGATGGTTTACGACGGAAAGGGCTGGGCCATGAAGCTCGCGCTTGCACAGATCGATATGCGCCTGGGTGATATTGAGGGCATTTGCGGCCGCATCGAGGACCAGGCTCGTCTGGCCCACGAGCGCGGGGCGCGCGTGCTGTGCGTTCCGGCTCCGCTCTTTATGGGCGCCATGCCCGGTGGCCTGGTGGGCGCTGCCGACTTTGAGCACGACATGCTTGCCGGCTTGACTGGTGTCGCCGAGCGTATCCAGGAGCTTGACATGATCTGCATCGTGCCCGCGGCGGTTTCGTTTGAGGGCCAGCCGCTGCTCGACTACATGATGCTCAAGGACGGTCATGTGGTGCCGGCGCGTTCGAGCATTGCCCTGCAGCGTGGCGAGAACAACGACACACGTTGGGCGCCGCCGGTGTTCGACGTGGACGGCGTGCGCATCGCCGTGATTTTTGACTTGGACCGCGAACTCGAGATGCTGCCGACCGGTGTTGACCTCATTGCGTATTTCCAATTCAACGCGTTTGACATGACCGACCGCGAGACTGCCGCCATTGCTGCCGTTCGCAGCGGCGCCTACCGCAAGATCGCATCCAAGCGCAGCGTGTGGTTCGCCTGCATGGCGCCGGTCGGTGCCTATGACGAGTCGGTGTATACCGGCGGTTCGTTTGTACTCGACGACTGCGGTCGCGTGGTGGCCCAGGCGCCGTGTTTTGAGGAGAGCCTCCTGGTTCAGGAGATTCAGCGCGGCGTGATGCTCGATGCCCTGGAAGATCACGAACTGCCCGAGTTTCGTTCCGAGGAGTGGCTGTGGCAGGCGCTGGTGCTCGCCGTGCGCGACAACGCCCGAGCCCACGGTGCGTCGCGTGCTGTGGTGGCACTCGAGGGTGACTTGCCGTCGTCCCTGCTGGCGGCGCTGGCCGTCGACGCTCTGGGCCCGCGTAACGTAATTGGCCTGGTGCTGGGGCGCAACCGTATCTTTACGCCGGCGCAGGAGGAGGCCGAGGCTGCCCGCTGTGCCGCCGTCCGCGCCATCGCCGAGCGTCTGCACATTCGCACTGTCGAGCGCGATGCACCGGATGCGGCGCGTGTGCTCGATCGCGACGTGTCGGCGGGCGATGCCGAGCGTCTGCGCTCGCGCACGCTGGGCCTCATGCTGGAGGACACGGCGCTCGAGCTGGGTGCGATGGCGCTGAGCCCGCTGTCCAAAACCGAGTACGCGCTGACGGCGCCGGCGCTTTGCGGCGGCTATCAGGGCGACTACGCGCCCTTTGGCGATGTGTACCTGTCGACGCTTGAGTTTGTGGCGCGTGTGCGCAACCGCACGTCTTCCGTGGTGCCCCAAGAGCTCGTGACGCTCAACGCGGTGGAAGACTGCATGGAGCGAGTGCTGGCGCAGGCGCTCTCGACGCTCGACGGTCCGGTCGATATGCTCGATCGCGCGGCACAGCTGCTTGGCGGGCTTGAGCCGGGTGAGGTCGATGGCGCGCTCGAGGCGCACGTGGACCGCAATCGATCTTTCGACGATATCCCGATGGCCGCTGGCAAGCCTGAGGCCTGCTCGCTGCTGCTGATGCTCGTTCGACAGGGTGAGGCTGCCCGCCGCATGTTGCCGACGGCACCGATCGTCTCGTCCCGCTCGTTTGCCGAGCGCTCTTGGCCGTACATGCTCGCGTGGTCCGACCTGGGGCTTAATGGCAAGGAACGTATGTCGGTCGATTCGCTGGCACGCGCCGAGGTGCGCCGTTTTGCTGACGAGGATACGAGCGAGCGCGTGCGAAACGAGATGATGGGCGTGCTGGGCGAGCTACTGGGTATTTCGCCCGAGCAGATGGAGGAGCTGCGCTCCGAGGACGGCCAGCGTCGCTTGCATGAGGGCATGAAGAAGTTTGAGGGCGAGGTCCAGGACGCCATCGATAAGATGATGGGCGGTCAGGGCGGCCCGCAGGGCGGGCCCCAGGGCGGACCGATGCCGCACCCGCCGGTTGATCCGAGGCAGTTCCCATTCTTTAGCCAGAACTAGGGCAGAAGCAATCTTGCTTTAAGCATCTTGGCCCCGTTGTGTTATTCTAGAACAGACGTTCGTGAATGATGCGCGGGGCCTTGTCTTGCGCTGTGGTTGTGGCGAGGGGAGGTTGGCTTGGTTATCTTGGGCATCGACCCCGGTTTGGCTCATACGGGTTGGGGGATTATCGAGGAGCGGCGTGGCGAGGTTCGCTGCCGTGCCTATGGATGCATCGAGACCAGCGCGGGCAGCCCGCTCGCGGTGCGCCTGTCGCATATCGCCCGTGACCTTAAGGATGTCGTCGAGCGTTATCGACCCGACACGGCTGCTGTCGAGAGCATCTACTTTGGCGCCAACGTTCGTTCGGCCATCCCCACGGCGCATGCCCGCGGCGCTGCGCTTGTGGCGCTTTCGGAGTGCGCGCTCGAGATTGGCGAGTACACGCCCATGCAGATCAAACAGGCCGTGGTGGGCACCGGCGCCGCGGACAAGCGGCAGGTCGCCTACATGGTACGCACGCTAACACAGCTCGACCACGACCCGCATCCCGACCATGCCGCCGATGCCCTGGCCTGCGCCATCTGCCACGTAAACCTCAGCCGCACCCGCGCCCTTACCGGTGGCGAGTTCTATCAACAGAGAGGAACCGGATACTGATGATTTCCCAGCTCCACGGAACGCTTGTCGAGGCCACGATGAGCTCTGCTGTCGTCGATGTGTCGGGCGTTGGCTTTGAGCTCGGCATCTCGGGCAGTACTGCGGCCACGTTGCCGACGCCCGGCGGCGAGGTCCGCCTCTACACGCGTATGCAGGTGCGCGAGGACGCCATGACACTTTTCGGTTTTTCCTCAAAGGATGAGCGCACGATGTTCGACCGGCTCGTGTCTGTCTCGGGCGTTGGCCCGCGCCTGGCGCTCGCCGTGCTTTCCACCTATACCGTGGGGCAGTTGTATTCGCTGGTGATGGCCGAGGACGACAAGGGCATGGCCAAGGTACCCGGTGTGGGCAAAAAGACAGCTCAGCGCCTGATCCTGGAACTCAAGAGCACCTTTGCCAAGGATAAGGGCTTTGTGCCGGTCGACGTGATTCCCGGCCAGGTTGCGATGCCCGTGCCCGCTGCTGCTCCTTCGGCCATCGATGATGCCCGTGCGGCGCTCCTTTCCATGGGCTTTAGCCCGCAGGAGACCGATGTTGCCCTGAGCGGGTATGATGGGCAGAATATGCGTGTCGAGGATTTGCTCGGCGCGGCGCTTAAGCGACTTGGAATGGATGCGTGATGTGGGAAGCCGATGACTCTCAGGACCTGTGGGCGACGCCCGGCAACTCGCCGGCGGCATCCATGGCGCACGGCGAGCGCATGGTGGGCTCGGAGCTGACGGCCGAGGACCTCGATGTCGACCGCACTTTGCGCCCCCAGCGCCTGGACGATTACTGTGGCCAGGAGCACATCAAGCAGAGCCTGCGCGTGTTGATCGAAGCGGCGCAGAGCCGTGGCGAGACGCTCGACCACGTGATTTTCTCGGGTCCTCCGGGCCTGGGCAAGACCACGCTGGCCACCGTTATCGCCAACGAGCTGGGCGCTCAGATCAAGACCACGAGTGGCCCTGCCATCGCGCGCACGGGCGACCTGGCGGCCATCCTTACTAACTTGCAGCCGGGTGATGTGCTGTTTATCGACGAGATCCACCGCCTCAACCGTTCGGTCGAGGAGGTCCTGTACCCCGCGATGGAGGACTTTGCCCTCGATATCGTGATTGGCAAGGGTCCGGCGGCGCGCTCGATTCGCCTGGATATTCCCAAATTTACGCTGGTAGCGGCAACGACCCGCTCAGGCATGTTGACAGGCCCGTTGCGCGACCGCTTTGGCATTTCATATCGCCTGGATTACTACACGGTCGAGGAGCTCGCGCAGATTGTGACGCGCTCGGCGACTATCCTGGGCGTGACGATCGATCATCCCAGTGCACTCGAGATCGGCTCGCGTTCGCGCGGTACGCCACGTCTTGCCAACCGCCTGCTCAAGCGCGTGCGCGACTATGCACAGGTGCGCGGCAACGGTCCCATTGAGCTCGATATCTGCCGTCAGGCGCTCGAGTTCTTCGAGATCGACGAGCTCGGTCTGGACTGGATGGATATTCGTATCTTGGAGACGCTTGCCAAGACGTTCTCCGGTCGTGCCGTGGGACTTACGACCCTTGCCAGCGCGGTGGGCGAGGACCCGGGCACGCTCGAGGATGTCTATGAGCCCTATTTGCTGCAGTGCGGGTTGATGATTCGTACGCCGCAGGGCCGTCAGGCAACCCTTCGCACCTTTGAGCACCTGGGGATTGAACCTACCGTTTAGGGCGCTTTGTTTTGGCGGGCTGTTGGACTATCGCTGGGCATCGGGTAAACATATCGCCGTTCATCGGTTATGGGCGTTTTACTATTGCGCGCCCGTGCTATGCTGAATTGGTCTTTTTCTCATTCGGTAACGAAAGGACCGCCCATGCCTACTGACATCGAAATCGCACGTTCTGTCACGCCACTGCCTATTACCGAGGTGGCCAAGAACGCCGGCGTCGACGTTAAGCACCTGATTCCGTACGGCTTCGACAAGGCTAAGGTCGACTATTCACTGCTCAACGAGCCGACTGATCACCAGGCCAAGCTTGTCCTCGTGACCGCCATCAACCCCACGCCTGCGGGCGAGGGCAAGACCACCACGACCATCGGTCTGGCCGATGGCCTGCGTCGTCGCGGCGTCAAGAGTGCCGTGGCCCTGCGCGAGCCTTCGCTCGGCCCCGTCTTTGGCGTTAAGGGCGGTGCTGCCGGCGGCGGCTGGGCTCAGGTCATCCCCATGGAGGATATCAACCTGCACTTTACCGGCGACTTCCACGCTATCGGTGCCGCCAATAACCTGCTGGCCGCCATGCTCGACAACCATATTCAGCAGGGCAATCAGCTCGGTATTGACGTTAAGCGCATCACTTGGAAGCGCGTCGTCGATATGAACGACCGTCAGCTGCGCCACGTCATCGACGGCATTGGCGGTAAGGCCCAGGGCGTGCCGCGCGAGGACGGCTTCGATATCACCGTTGCCTCCGAGGTCATGGCAATCCTGTGCCTGTCCACGAGCATCAACGATCTCAAGGAGCGCTTGGGCGAGATCGTCGTCGGCTACAGCTATGCCGGCGAGCCCGTCCGCGCCCGCGACCTCAAGGCTCAGGGCGCCATGGCTGCGCTGCTTAAGGATGCGCTCAAGCCCAACTTGGTGCAAACACTCGAGGGCACGCCCGCGTTTGTCCACGGCGGCCCCTTCGCCAACATTGCCCACGGCTGCAACTCTATCATGGCCACGCGTATGGCGATGCGCTTTGGCGATGTCGCCATTACCGAGGCCGGCTTCGGTGCCGATCTGGGTGCCGAGAAGTTCCTCGACATTAAGTGCCGCATGACGGGCGTTCGCCCCAGCGCCGTCGTGGTCGTCGCGACCGCTCGTGCGCTGAAGTACAACGGTGGCGTCGCCAAGGCCGACCTCAACGAGGAGAACCTCGAGGCACTCAAGGCTGGCATGCCCAACTTGCTGCGTCATGTCGACAACATCCAGAACGTTTATGGTCTGCCCTGCGTGGTCGCCATCAACCGCTTCCCGACGGACACCGAGGCTGAGCTTGCACTCATCGAGTCCGAGTGCCAGAAGCTCGGCGTCAACGTTAAGCTTTCCGAGGTCTGGGCCAAGGGCGGCGAGGGCGCGCTCGAGCTGGCCGATGAGGTCATGCGTCTGATTGAGCAGCCGAGCGAGCTCAAGTTTGCCTATGAGGACGGCGCTGATGTCGCTGATGCCCTCGAGGCCGTTGCCACCAAGGTCTACCGCGCCGACGGCGTTGACTTTACGCCGGCCGCC
>DBEZQF010000122.1:0-5850 GCA_048254795.1 Collinsella sp.
GCATTCCTGCTATCATTCATCGGGTTGCTTCACGGCAACATGTTTTTATCACGCACGCGCGGCTACTTCATACCGTGGTGCCCGGGCTTTGGTAGCACATGTCCGGGTTGGTTTTGGAGGATGACCCCGCGCGGAGGCAAACCACAGGAGGTTTAACATGGCTACCAAGATTAATATCCGCACCCTGCTCGAGGCCGGCTGCCACTTCGGTCACCAGACCCGTCGCTGGAACCCCAAGATGAAGCCGTTCATCTTCGGTGAGCGCAACGGCATCTACATCCTCGACCTCAAGCAGACCATCCTCGACGCCGACCAGGCCTACACCTTCGTCAAGAACGTCGCCAAGGGTGGCAACGTGCTGTTCGTCGGCACCAAGAAGCAGGCTCAGGAGGCCGTCAAGAACGCTGCTGAGCGCGCCAACATGCCTTACATCAACCAGCGTTGGCTCGGCGGTATGCTGACCAACTTCGTCACCATCCGCTCCCGCATCAACCGCATGGAGGAGCTCGAGGCCATGGTCGAGGACGGCCGCATGGCAGTGCTCCCCAAGAAGGAGCAGGCTGTGCTCGGTAAGGAGCTCACCAAGCTCCAGACCAACCTCGGTGGCGCCCGCGACATGAAGGGTCTGCCCCAGGCTCTCTTCGTCATCGACACCAAGCGCGAGGAGAACGCCATCAAGGAGGCCCAGCGCCTGAACATCCCCGTCGTCGCTCTGATCGACACCAACTCCGATCCCGACGAGGTCGAGTACGGCATCCCCTGCAACGATGACGCTATCTCCGCTGTCACCCTTATGTGCGAGCTCATGGCTGACGCCTGCCTCGCTGGCTCCGGCAAGGAGCAGGTCTCCGAGGCCGAGATGGCCGCTGAGCCCAAGGCCGAGTAAATCAGTCTTAGTTAATTCTTTTTCATCTCTTTGAAAGGAACCACAATGGCCCAGATTACCGCCGCTATGGTCAAGCAGCTCCGCGAGATGACCGACTCCCCGATGATGGAGTGCAAGAAGGCTCTCGTCGAGGCTGACGGCGACATGGACGCCGCTGTCGACGTTCTGCGTAAGAACGGCCTTGCCAAGGCTGCCAAGAAGGCTGGCCGTGAGACCAACGAGGGCGCTGTCGCCGCGTTCGTCTCCGAGGATGGCAAGACCGGCGCTCTGCTCGAGCTCTCCTGCGAGACCGACTTCGTTGGCTCCAACGCCAAGTTCACCGGCTTTGCTTCCAAGGTCGCTGAGGTTGTCGCTACCACCGAGCCTGCTGACGTCGACGCTCTGCTTGAGAAGCCGATGGGCGAGGAGACCGTTTCCTCCGAGCTCACCGAGATGATTCACATCATGGGCGAGAACATGAAGATCTCCCGCTTCGCCGCCCGTAAGGCCGAGAACGGCGCTCTCGCTTCTTACATCCACATGGGTGGTAAGATCGGCGTCCTCGTCGAGTTTGCTTTCGAGAAGGCCGAGACCGCTCAGGCTGAGTCCTTCAAGACCTTCGCTCACGACGTTGCCCTTCAGGTTGCCGCCGTCGCCCCGATCTGCGCTACCCGCGATCAGGTTCCGGCCGAGACTGTCGAGCACGAGAAGCAGATCTACATGGCTCAGGCTGCCGAGTCCGGCAAGCCCGAGGCCATTCAGGAGAAGATGGCTGTTGGCCGTCTGGAGAAGTTCTACAAGCAGTCCGTGCTCACCGAGCAGGAGTTCATCAAGGACAGCTCCCTCACCATCAAGAAGTACGCTGAGCAGGTCTCCAAGGAGCTCGGCGACACCATTACCGTCGTTGCCTTTGACCGTCTGGTCCGTGGCGAGTAAATAAGCTCTTGTAGCTGGTAATGAGCAGGCTGTGGGTTTTACTCACAGCCTGCTTTTTCATGGCTCTTCTTAGAGCCTTTGATAGAATGTTGAGAGTTCAATCTAAAGGAGGATCGCTTTGTCCGACATCCGATATAAACGCGTGCTTTTGAAGCTTTCCGGCGAAGCACTGATGGGCGACGGCCAATATGGCATCGACCCCAAGGTTACCGACCATCTTGCCAAGCAGGTCAAGGAGCTGCTCGCCGTTGGCCATGAGGTCGGCGTCGTTGTCGGCGGCGGCAATATTTTCCGCGGCATGGCCGGCGCTGCCGGTGGCATGGAGCGTGCTCAGGCCGACTACATGGGCATGCTGGCAACCGTTATGAACGCGCTCGCCCTGCAGGATGCCTTCGAGCATAACGATGTTCCCTGCCGCGTGATGAGCGCTATTCAGATGAACGAGATCTGCGAGCCCTATATTCGCCGTCGCGCCATCAACCACCTTTCCAAGGGCAACGTCGTTATTTTTGCTGCCGGTTCGGGCAATCCGTACTTTACGACCGACACCGCCGCGGCTCTTCGTGCGTGCGAGATCGGCGCCGAGATTCTGATCAAGGCCACCAAGGTCGACGGCATCTATGACAAGGATCCCGTCAAGTGCGCCGATGCCGTCCGCTTTGACAAGATCACCTACCATGAGGTGCTCGTCCGCGGTCTGCAGGTTATGGATTCCACGGCTACGGCACTGTGCCAAGATAACCGTATGCCGATTTTGGTCCTCAACATCGATGGCGAGGACACTGTCAAGCGCGCGCTCGCGGGTGAGCCCGTCGGCACGCTCGTCTATCAGGAGGATTAAGCATGGCAGAGAACATCACCGCCCATATGGACAAGTCGCTCGAGTCCCTCAAGCATAACTTCTCCAAGGTCCGTACCGGCCGCGCCAATGCCAACATTCTGTCCGACATCACCGTCGATTATTACGGTGTTCCCACGCCGGTCACGCAGGTTGCCGCCGTCAAGACCCCCGAGGCCCACATGCTGCTCATCGAGCCGTGGGACAAGGCACTCATCAATGCTATCGTCAAGGCCATCGGCGCTTCCGATCTGGGTATTACCCCCAACTCCGATGGCACCGTCGTTCGTCTTCCGTTCCCGGCTCCCACCGAGGAGCGCCGTCGCGAGCTCGTCAAGGAGTGCCGCGAGTACGCCGAGCAGGCCAAGGTGTCTATCCGTAACATCCGTCGCGACTTCAACAACAAGCTTGAGCGCGATGAGGAGCTCACCGAGGACGATGTCCGTCGCGAGCAGGCCAAGGTCCAGAAGCACACCGATGAGTATGTCGCCAAGGTCGAGGAGCTTCTGAAGGAAAAAGAAGCCGAGGTCATGGAGATCTAAGGTGCAATACGACGAGCATAAACTGGTCGAGTACTTTGCCGACGCCCCTGCGGGCGTCGGTTTTTCCGACCTTGACCTCAATAACATTCCGCACCATATCTCTTGCATCATGGACGGCAATGGTCGTTGGGCCACATCGCGCGGTCTTGCACGCACCGAGGGCCACAAGGCGGGTATCGTCTCCCTTCGTGAGATTATTACCGCCTGCGTGCGTCTGGGCGTCGACGTGCTTTCGGCCTATGCGTTTTCTACCGAAAACTGGAACCGCCCGCAGCATGAGGTCAACGTCTTGATGCACCTGTTTGCCAAGACGTTTATCGACGAGCTGCCGCTTCTGAAGCGCGAAAACGTGCGCGTTGTCTTTTTGGGTGACATTTCCGCGCTGCCCAAGAAGACCCGCGACGTTTTTGAACGCGGTCTTGCCGAGTGCGCCAATCACACCGGCATGACGCTGGCGCTTGCCGTCAACTACGGCGCGCGTGCCGAGATTACCCGCGCTGTCCGTCAGATCGCACTCGACGCTGCCGCCGGTAAGATCGATCCTGCCACAATTGATGACGACATGGTGGCTTCCCACCTCTATACCGCCGGCCTTCCCGATCCTGAGCTTGTGATTCGCACTTCTGGTGAGCTGCGCCTTTCGAACTATCTGCTGTGGCAGGTGGCTTATTCCGAGTTCTACGTCACCGATACCTATTGGCCCGACTTTGATCGTTGGGGCCTTGTCGACGCCATTTTGGCCTATCAGGGCCGTGACCGTAGGTTTGGTGGACTGAGCAAGACCGAGGAGGCTTAATCGTGTCCGATCGTCCCAAGGCATCTGCTCCCAAGACGCCTGCGCGCAAAGCTGCCACTGCGGGAACGCCTGCAGTGAAGAGCGGCACCGGTTCGTGGCTGGCGGGCTTTATTACCCGTGCCGCCGCCGGTATCGTCTACGCCGTTGTCTTTATCCTGTGCCTGGTTTTGGGTATCGTGCCCACGGCCATCTTTGTTTCCGTCATGAGCGGTTTGTGCTGCTATGAGTTTTTCCGTATGACAAGGCTCGATGGCAAGATGGCTAACGAGCGCATGGGTATCGCTGCCGCCGTACTCTTTCCGCTGTCGGCGTTGGGCGATTCGATGTTGCTGAATGCCCTGCTTTTTGCCCTGATGCTCGCTGTGGGCATTTGGTATGTCTGGTCGCCGCGTACCCGCATCTCTGATGTGGCCGTGACGCTCATGGGTCCCATCTACACTGGCTTTATGCTGTCGGCTATCGTGCTGCTGCGCGATGCCGTGCCCGGTTTTGCCGGCGCCCTGCTTTCGGTGGGCGTTTGCGCGTCCCTTTGGGTCTCCGACTCGTTTGCCTACATCGTGGGCAGTCGTATCGGCAAACACAAGATGGTTCCCAAGATCTCTCCCAAAAAGAGCTGGGAGGGTTTTGCCGGCGGCATCCTGGGCTCGGTTTTGATTTGGCTCATCCTGTGGGCGACGCATTTCTACAAGCTCAGCCTGCTCTATGCGCTGCTGTGCGGCGTGGTCGTGTCCATTCTGGGCGTTATCGGCGACCTTATCGAGTCGCGCATCAAGCGCGGCGTGGGCGTCAAGGATTCCGGCAACCTTATCCCGGGCCACGGCGGCATGCTCGATCGTAGCGATTCGCTTATCTTCGGCTGCATCACCGCGCAGCTGATGCTGATGATCGGAGGCGTGCTGTAATGTCATTCCAGACGACGTATGGCCCCGATGGACGCCTCCGTGTTGCCATCCTGGGTTGTACGGGCTCCATCGGCACCCAGGCGCTCGATGTGTGCCGCCAGCATGCCGATCGCCTGCAGGTGACGGCGCTGTCCGTTAACTCCAGTACCTCCGAGCTCGTTGCCGCTGCCCGCGAGTTCTCGGTTCCGGCGGTTGCCGTGGCCGATGTCGCTCATGGCGATGACGCCGTGCTGCAGGAGCTGCCCGAGGGAACGAAGCTCGGCGTTGGCGCGCAGGCGGTTTGCGAGCTCGCGCGTCGCGACGATGTCGACTGCGTGCTCGTCGCTATTGTGGGTGCCGCCGGTCTCGAGGCGAGCCATGCGGCCTTGACCTCAAATAAGCGCCTTGCCCTTGCCAACAAGGAGTCCCTCGTCGTCGGTGGCGACTTGCTTATGCCGTTGGCGCAACCGGGCCAGCTTATTCCAGTCGACTCTGAGCACTCCGCCATCTACCAGTGCTATCTGGGGGAGAACCCACGCGAGGCTCATTGTATTTGGCTCACCTGCTCGGGCGGTCCGTTCTTTGGCCGCACGCGCGGCGAGCTCGACCGCGTGACGCGTGCCGATGCCCTCGCACATCCCACGTGGGCCATGGGTGCTAAGATCACCATCGACTCCGCCACCCTCATGAATAAGGGCCTGGAGCGCATTGAGGCCATGCATCTGTTTAACTGCGACCTCGATTTCATTAACGTGGTCGTGCAGCGTCAGTCCAAGATTCACTCTATGGTCGAGTTTGCCGACGGCTCCGTGATGGCGCATCTCGGTGCTTCCGACATGCGTATTCCCATCCAGTTCGCGTTCTCGTATCCCGAGCGTTGGGATACCCCGGCGCCTCGTATCGATTTCCGCGAGCTGGGGCAGCTCACGTTTGATGCTGCCGACATGGATACCTTCCGCTGTCTGGCACTGGCCGAGCGTGCCGGCAAGACG
>DBEZQF010000123.1:0-1245 GCA_048254795.1 Collinsella sp.
TCATCCCGTAATTGATGCCGACGAGTGCATCGCTTGTGGCGTTTGCGTCGACTCCTGCCCCGCTGGCGTTCTGGAGCTCCAGGACGTCGCTACCGTCGCTGACGAGGACTCCTGCGTCGCCTGTGGCGCTTGCCAGGACGCCTGCCCCGCCGGCGCGATCACCGAGATCGTCGAGGAGTAACAACTCCCCCACCTGCACACTCAAAAGTACACCGTGCACAAAAAAGGAGGCCTCCGCATCGCCGCGGAGGCCTCCTTTTTTGCGCGAATAACTAATTTGGCACCGTCGCAGGTTGAGCCCATGTCAGCGAAAACGTCCCTAAGCGAGCAAGGTGGCGTGAAAGAGGAGGGAAGCGTACTTTTTGTACGCGACCGACGATTGAACGTCAGATTGCCGCTTAGGGGCGTTTGCAGCGTCGGCTAAGAGAGATCGTCTTCGTAGGGCATTAGGTCCGCCAAGTAGCCTTTCTCCTTGAGCATAGCCTCGATCTCGTCGAGGGTTTGCTCGTCCTCCGCCGCGATGCGATGGAAGTGATAGCCGCTCGTCACCGTTAGTAGCGGGAAACTCTTGCCGCTCTCGATATCGTGCAGGTAGCGCTCAACATCGCGACGATTGCGGATGTCCAGGTCGGCCGTGATCTTGCCGTACACACGATGGTTGACGATCACGTTAAGCACGGCGCCACCCGCGTCGACGATACTCGTAAGTTCGTCGCCCGCCTGCTCCACGCTGTGGCGCACCTTAACAAGACGCGTGGGCACGGCGGGGCTGCTGGGGGCCTCCTGCAGCACATAACCACGGTTGGTCGCCACGACATCGTGCCCATCGGCACGCAGCAGGGCAATATCCTGAACCACGATCTGACGGCTCACGCCAACCTCGCGGGCAAGTGCGCTGCCCGAAACGGGCTCCTTGGCCACCTCGAGCACGTCCATGATGGCACGGCGACGCTCGCGGGCGTTCATTATTTACCGTCCAGCAGACGCAGGTGCTTAAGCGAGAGGTCGAGGATCGGCGCGGAGTGCGTCAGGGCGCCCGAGCTAATAAAGTCAACGCCCAGGTCGGCGAGCGCGCGGATATTGCCGGCGTCCACGTTGCCCGAACACTCGGTCTTGGCGCGACCGGCGATAAGCTCGATAGCGGCGGCCATGTCGTCATGGGTCATGTTGTCGAACATGATGATGTCGGCGCCGGCCTCCACGGCCTCGCGCACCATGTCCAGGTTCTCGCACTCGATCTCGACC
>DBEZQF010000124.1:0-2308 GCA_048254795.1 Collinsella sp.
GACGAGATTCAGGTCGCCCTGAAGGATATCGATGTTTCTGACGAGCAGCTCACTGCGGTGTATTCCGCGCTGCGCAACAGCGGCATCCAGATTATCTCCGCGAGCGGTAACGACGACGCCCCCATGGACGTCGACGATGACAATACCGATTCTGATACCGACGATTTCGATGACGACGACGAGCACGATTCCGGCTCGCTCGACGATCACGAGCTCAAGATGGCCCGCCAGGCCGACGCCGAGATGGGTTCTTCCAAGAGCAAGAAGAAGCGCACCGTGCGCACGTCTCGTTCGCGTTCGCGCGTGCGCGGCATCGATGCCTCCACGGTGATGCTGACCGGCGACCCGGTCCGTATGTACCTCAAGGAGATCGGCAAGGTCGACCTGTTGACCGCCTCCGAAGAGGTCGATCTGGCCATGAAGATTGAGGCCGGTCTTGAGGCCACCGAGAAGCTCGAGGCTGCCGATGCTGGTGAGCTCGAACTCACGCGTGCCGAGATGCGTCGTCTTACGCGCATTGAGAACGTGGGCCTCGAAGCCAAACAGGCGCTCATCAGTGCAAACCTGCGTCTGGTCGTCTCCATCGCCAAGCGCTATGTTGGTCGCGGCATGCTGTTCCTGGACCTGATTCAGGAGGGCAACCTCGGTCTGATCCGCGCCGTCGAGAAGTTCGACTACCAGAAGGGCTTTAAGTTCTCCACGTACGCCACGTGGTGGATCCGTCAGGCCATCACGCGCGCTATCGCCGACCAGGCCCGTACCATCCGTATTCCCGTGCACATGGTCGAGACCATCAACAAGCTCGTCCGCGTGCAGCGTCAGCTTCTCCAGGACCTGGGTCGCGACCCGACCCCCGAGGAGATCGGTGCCGAGATGGACATGAGTGCCGATCGCGTCCGCGAGATCCAGAAGATCTCGCAGGAGCCCGTGTCGCTCGAGACCCCCATCGGCGAGGAAGAGGATTCCCAACTGGGCGACTTTATCGAGGACTCCCAGGCCATCGTTCCGCCCGATGCCGCCAGCTTCTCCATGCTGCAGGAGCAGCTCACCCAGGTGCTCGATTCGCTTGCTGATCGTGAGCGCAAGGTTATCGAGCTGCGCTTTGGCCTTGTCGACGGTCATCCCCGCACGCTCGAGGAAGTCGGCCGCGAGTTTGGCGTCACGCGCGAGCGTATCCGCCAGATCGAGTCCAAGACCTTGGCGAAGCTCCGCCACCCGAGCCGCAGCAGCAAGCTCAAGGACTATATCGAAAGCTAGTCAAGCAAGAGGCGCCTTCTAGCACATCCGCTTGGGGGCGCCTTCATGTAGTCGTTGGGGACGTTCTTGAATGACTAGTCGTTTAAGAACGTCCCCAATGATTAGGTCGGAAAATTTCTTAAAAAAGTTCTTGCCCTGAGCTGATTCGTCCGTATAATAAACTTCGTTGCTTGAGAGCACGCACCTATTCCTCGGTAGCTCAATGGTAGAGCACGCGGCTGTTAACCGCGCTGTTGTAGGTTCGAGTCCTACCCGGGGAGCCAGAATTTTCCAGCCCTTTCCGTTGGGCTTTAAATTCCTCGGTAGCTCAATGGTAGAGCACGCGGCTGTTAACCGCGCTGTTGTAGGTTCGAGTCCTACCCGGGGAGCCAGGTTGTAAAACCCGTCGCTTATGCGGCGGGTTTTTTCATGCCGCGATCGCCGTTCGCGAACGTTACCATATCAACATTTCGTGTCGAGGATGTAATCCCGAGGCCCGCCACCTCAACATGCCGCGGTCGTTGTAGAATATTGCAATGATTGCTCCCACGACATGGTGCCGCGAGCACCAAGAAAAGGAGATTCTTGTGTCTGAGACCATTAACGGCAGCCTGAGCGTCTCGAACGACGTTATTGCCGATATTGCCGGTTATGCCGCGATGACGTGCTATGGCGTTGTCGGTATGGCTGAGCAGCTCCAGGGCGCCGAGAGCGTGCGCCTGCTTGCCGGTCAGCGCCTCCGCAAGGGCGTGCTTGTCTCCGCCGACGAGAACGGCCTTACGGTCGATCTTCACGTCGTGCTCGAGAACGGCGTCAACATGAAGTCCGTCTGCCACAATCTTTCGAGCTCCGTTGCCTTCACCCTGCAGGAGATCGCCCAGATCGATCCCACCAGCCTTAAGATCGGCATCCATATCGACGCGCTCAAGAGCCGTCTGAACTAGCATCCGAAAACGGAGATTCAAATACCCATGATTGCAAAGACCATTCGCACCTGTTTTCCGATCGCTGCGGCTGCCGTTTCCGACAAGGCCGAGGAGATCAACAAGCTCAACGTCTTCCCCGTACCCGA
>DBEZQF010000125.1:0-5271 GCA_048254795.1 Collinsella sp.
GAACGACCCGGCGGAGCTCGAGGTCGGCAGCCATCCGATTCTGGGCGACAAGGTCTATGCGAACGTCATGGCTCCCACGACGCGTCCCGAGGCCGAGGCTCACTATGAGACGCATCAGCGCTATCACGACCTGCAGATCGACATTGAGGGTCGCGAGGCCTTTAAGGTTGCCACGGGCAGCCTGACGCTGGTCCAGGAGTTTGACGAGAAGGACGACTACGACCTGGTCGATTCCGACGCTTCGATTGCCGGCGATCTTGCCGACGACAAGTTCGCGCTGTTCGTTGCCGGCGAGCCTCACATGCCCACGCTCGAGTTCCCGGGCGATGGCGCACAGCCGGTCAAGAAGATCTGCTTTAAGCTACTTGCAGATGCTTACTGGGAGGAGTAACGCGCTGCTCGGCTGAGCTGTTCGTGTTGTGAGCGTTTTCCTTTGGAGGAGCGCGCTTAGGCCCCGCTGATCGCGGTTCCTTTGGGGATTGCGGCTGGCGGGGCTTTTTGTTGAGTAGGGGAGTTGCCGGCGGCGTTGTGCTTGGATTGGCATTGTGCGATAAATCGGCAACAAAAAAGCCGCCCGAAGGCGGCTATCTTGTGCAAGGGAGCCAGCGACCGGGCTCGAACCGGTGACCCCCGCTTTACGAGAGCGGTGCTCTACCAACTGAGCTACGCTGGCGGCCATGTGATGACGCAACTGAGGCGTCAACGGCTGTCTATGATACGGGACATCGCAAATCCGCGCAAGTGTTCTGACGGCTTTTCTCACTTTAAATGCACTAATATTGGAGACGTGATGTCTTGCTCTTACGGGTCTCAAACAGAATGGGGCTGAAATGGCTCAACCCAAGATCCTTCTCACACGTATCGATGACCGTTTCATTTACGGGCAAGACGTTGAGCTGTGGAATGAGGCGGTTGGTTCCAACCTCGTCCTGATCGTTAACGACGAAATTGCGGCGGATTCGCGCAAGTGGGCGCCTATGAGGGTCGCGGCGCCAGAAGGCGTGTGGACACGGTTTTTCTCGGTGCAAAGGACCATCGACATCATTCACACCGCGACGCCGCGCCAATGGATCCTGATTATGGTGGCGTCGCCCGCGGATGCATTGGCGCTGGTGAAGGGTGGCGTGCCCATCACCAAGATCAGCATTGGTCACATGCAAGCAGGGGAGGGCAAGCGCCCCATAACGCCCGCGGTTGCCGTGAGCGACGCAGACGTCGCTGCCCTCAAAGAACTGCAAGAGCTCGGCATAGAGCTAGAAATCCGCTATCTCCCCAGCTCCGACTCCGACCCCATCCAACTAGTCATTCAAGAACGTCCCCAATGACTAGGTAGAAAAACGCCCGTAGGCGGTGGTGCCGGCGGGCGTTGCTGTGCGTTATGTTGCGTTATGGGCTTAGTGCCTCATAAAGTGGTATTCGATCACATTGCTGTAGGGGTGACCCGGGCCCACGATGCCCTGCGGGAACAGCGGCTGGTGCGGCGTGTCGGGGTACATCTCGGCCTCGAGGGCAAAGCCGGCACCCCAGCCATAGTTGGCATCGTCCTTGGCGTGCTCGTCGTCCAGCCAGTTGCCGGTGTAGAGCTGAACGCCCGGCGCGGTGGTGTAGTAATCCAGCTCACGACCGGTCCACATCTCCTCGACGTGCATCGCGCGGCGCAGATTACGGCCGTACTGATAGCCATCGATGCACAGGCAGTGGTCGTAGCCACGGGCCTGCTTAATTTGCGGGTCGTCGGCCTCCATACCGGGGGCAACGGGGCGCAGCTCGCGGAAGTCAAACGGCGTGCCCTCGACCGGAGCAATCTCGCCGGTGGGGATGTTCTGTTCGTTGATGGGCAGGTAGTGGGCGGCGTTGGCCACAAAGAAGTGCTCGCAGTCCATGTCGGCGTTGTGGCCGGCAAGGTTAAAGTACGTGTGGTTGGTCATGGATACGTAGGTGGCGCGGTCGCTCTCGCAGCCGTACTCGATGCGGAAACGGCCCGTCGGCGTGACGGTAAACACGGCCGTAAAGGTGCGGTTGCCGGGCAGGCCCAGCTCACCATCCTCAAGCGAGGTGGTCATACGCACGGCGTTGTGAGTCTCGTCGATCTCAAGGTTCCATACGCGCTTGTGCAGGCCGTGCTCAAGGTCGCTGTGCAGGTTGTTGGCGCCCTCGTTGGCGGTCATGTGCCAGTCGGTGCCATCGATGGTGATCGTGGCGCCTGCGGTGCGGTTGGCCACGGGGCCGATGGTTGAGCCAAAGCAGGCGGGGTTGTCAAAGTAATCCTCGAGCTTATCGAAGCCCAGCACCACATCGCGTACGTTGCCGGGGATGTCGGGTACGTCAATGCCCAGAACGGTGGCGCCGTAGTCCATAATGCGAACGCAGATCTCGGGTCCGTTGAGGGTGTAGCGATGAACGGGGGTACCGCACGGCGCGGTGCCGAAAAGCTCGGAAGTGATCATTTGGTTCCTAACATCGAGGTATTTCGGACAAACTGTAGCGCGAACAGGCGAGATTATCACTACACCCCACTAAAGCAGGGGTAATATTCTCAAAAAAGTGATGATTGACTTACTTTGGACGAAAAAAAAGAAACCCGTCGGGATGCGACGGGTTTCTTCCACAGGGGATATTGTGGCAATTGGTTAGGCGTTTGCCTTTGCGGCCTCGGCTTCCTTGGCAGCCTTGAGGTCCTCTTCGGTAAACTTGCCGGTGGTGAGCGGCGAGAGGGTGCACTTGTCCTGCTTCGCGTACTCGATGTTACGGGCGATCATCTGCTTGCGATACCAAGCGAAGAGCGCGACGTAGACGACGATGGCGACGACGGTGGCGATAATCATGGCCACATCACCCGTGGTCGCCTTGCCCACGAAGAAGGCCAGGAACTTCTCGACAGGTCCTTCCATGGTGGTCTGCGAGATGAGGCCGGTAACACCATCGGGGAAAGCGCCGACGGACTTAGCGGTAAAGGTGACGAAGTCGGCGACGAGGGTGCCGGCGCCCAGGAAGACGGGCAGCAGGACAGCGCCAATGACGACCATGCGAATCACGCGGCCGCGGGTGACAATGAGCAGTGCCGGCGTCAAGCCCATGGCGATGATGCCGCCGAGCGGCAGCAGGCCGTTCCAAGTGCCAGTCGGGGAGAAGGGGCAGGGAACGTTGGCGAGCAGCAGAGCCTCACCCAACATGATGGGGGCAAGGATGTTGGCAGCAGCCCAAATCTCGGCGCGGCCGGCGATGAAGGGCCAGTCGAGGCCGACGTTGAGGGTGCGGCCCTGGAGCCACTTGCTGTTGTTGGCAAAGTCGGAGATGCCCTGAGACAGCGGCTCGACGGCTGCGATGAACCAAGAGCCGATCATCGAGAACAGCTCAAGGCAGGTTGCGGCGGTAAAGGCAAGCGTGCAGATCTGCTGCGGGGTCTGGTGCGAAAGAAGGCCGACGAAGACGCCCAGGTAGATACCAATAGCAAACTTGGAGCCCCAGAAGCCAATCATGTTGTTGAGCTTGGCGGCGTCGAAGTCGTACTTATCGAGGAAGGGGAGCACCTTGTCGATAATCTTGTTGAGCAGCATGGCCAGCGGGTTCATCATGTAATTCATGTGAGTCGTGGTCATGGGGTTCTCCTCGGGAGCACCCAAAAGATCGTTGAACGTGGGCTTCATGAGGTCGGAGTTCATGATCTTCATAACGCCGACGAAGACGACGAGCAGCGTGGCGACAACGATGTTGGCGCCAAAGTAGATGCAGGCAAGGCCAACAAAGGCGAGGTGCCAAACGTCAAAGATGTCGACATCGATGGTGTTCGTCTTGGCGAGCACGATCATCACGATGTTGACGATGACGAGGACCATCAGGAAGTACAGCGTGTAGGGAGAGCCCCAGGTGATGGTGGCCAGCGGTGCCCAACCCACGTCGGTAACGGTGAGCTGAAGGCCGGTGGACTCAACGAACGTCGTCATGGCACTCGAGAAGGCCGTCGTTAGAATGTTGATGATGGCACCGATACCGGTGATGGCGATACCGAGCTTAAGACCGCCCTCGAGGGCCTTGGTAAACTTAACTTTGAAGAGTAGGGCAATAACCGTCAAAACGATGGTCATCATAGGGGCTGCGCCAAGGTCGATCAGCGGCTGAAAGACGGCGTTAGCAAACCCGATTACTGCGTCCATGTCTCCTTCTTTCCTAAAAGAGCAATACCTTTACGTGTGTTGCTTTCAAAAAAAGGAAGATGTCGTTCCCGGCCGCCATCTTCCTTTAAAGCCAAAGAGTGTGCAGTGCGAAGCTGCAAAAGATTAGTTGAGACCCTTTTCCTTGATAATGGCCTCAATCTTGTCGTAAACCGGCTTAGCCATGGCAGGCATGCGGTAAAGGATCGGGCCGGCGTCGACGATCGGGGTCTTAACCTCAAAGCCAAAATCGGTCTTGGCGATCTGGGCGAAGATGTCGTACTGAGAGAGCATCTCCTCGTTGACATCCTTGATCATCACGGCGTCGCAATGCAGGTTGTAGCCACGATTCTTAAACTCGGACTCGATAGCTTCCTTGATCTGATGGCTGGAGTTGACACCGGCGCCACAAGCTGCGAGAACCTTAATCATGATAAATTCCTTTCTCTATGCGGGGTGCCCCGCGGATTCCAAAAAGTGATTGGCTAGTCGGTAGGAAAGTTGTCGACCAAGAACTGGTAGATGGCCTTGGTGTCGGTCATGGAGAACAGCTCCTTGACGCGATCGGTGCCAAGTGCGTTAACGAAGTCCATGATCTTGGCGAGGATGCCCACTTGGGCCTCTTTGTTGTCGTTGAGGATCATGAACAGGAACGAGACGGGGAAGGTCTGCGAGGGGTCGATCATGGAGTGCCACTCGACGGGGGTCGTAAGCTTGACGGGGACGATGCGACGGGTGTGAACGAACTCGACCTCGGTGTGAGGAACGGCAAAGCTGGGCAACTCGGGGTCGACGACAGACATGTCCATGCCGGTGGGGTAGCCCTTTTCGCGCTCGATGATGTTCTCGAGAAACGCGGGCGCAACATAGTTTTTGAGTGACAGCTTATTGGCGATCTCGGTAAAGACATCTTCTTGCGTGGTGCGGTCGCAAACAAATACGGTGTCTTCGAAGAACAGATTGCTCTTTGCGGACATCTCTGCAACTACTTCAGTTCCATGCAGATCGAACGTGTTCGAATCTGTTTGTTTAAATCGCCTATAATTTAAGTCCTGGGGAATAAATGTGTCAATCTGTTTTCTATTGTTCGAGAAAGTTCAATTTGCTTTATTGAAGCACA
>DBEZQF010000126.1:0-11860 GCA_048254795.1 Collinsella sp.
GGCAGCATGGACTTCGACGCCCTGCTCGATCGCGTTGAGGCCGGCATCGCCGAGCGCCTGCGCGAGCTCGAGGCAGGCAACGTTGCCGCCGTCGACCCGACGTCGGCTCAGGCCGCGCATGCGCGCTGCTCGTATAACCACCAAGGAACGTTTGTAAGGAGGGACGTGTAGACCATGGATCTTTCGACCTTGATGCCGCAACAGCTGCAGATCGTCAAGACGCTCGACCGTCCGCTGTTTGTCTCGGCGGGCGCCGGTTCGGGCAAGACCTTTACCCTCACGCGCCGCATCGTCTACGCGCTCTCTCCCGAATCCGGTCCGTTCGTTGAGCATCTGGACCAGGTGCTCGCCATTACCTTTACCAAAGATGCCGCGGCCGAGATCCGTGACCGCGTGCGCCGTGCGCTTATCGACGAGGGCATGGACGAGGAGGCCCTGACCGTCGACGATGCGTGGATCTCGACCATTCACGGCATGTGCTCGCGTATCCTGCGCGCACACGCGTTGGAGCTGGGCATCGACCCCGAGTTCACGGTGCTCACCGATACCGACGAGCTCATGGACCAGGCTGTTGAGCATGTGCTGGCCCGCGCGACGGCACCCGATGCCGCCCCCGAGCTCGCCGCATCGCTCAAGGCCCTCTATGCCTGGTATCCCATGGCGGGCGAGGGCGGTCCCTTTGGCGCCGGCACTACCATCAAGGGCCTGGTGCGCGAGCTGCTGGAGCTCTCGAGCCAGCTGCCGGGCGGCATGGACGACGTGAGCGTGGCGCGCGGCCAGGCCGACACCTCGGCGTTTGCCGATGCCTATCGCGCAGCACTGGGTGCGAGCAAGGCCGCGACCGAGAAGGCACAGGTGGCGCTCGATGCCATCGATGCATTCGAGGCCAGCGGCAAGACCATGGCCGATGCGGCGCGACTCATGATGTCGTGCACCATGCCGCGCGCGAGCAAGGCATTCCCTAAGGAGCAGGTCGAGCTGCTCAAGGCCGAGGCCGCCGATGCATTTATCAATATCGTGCTGGCCTGCGGTGGTCCCGCGCTCGATGCACTGGTGGGCTTGGCCCGCTCTGTAGAGGCTGAGTATCGCGCGCTGAAAGCTGCCCAGTCCGCCCTCGATAATAACGACCTGCTGCGCATGACCTACGAGGCCCTGCGCGATTACCCGGCCATCCGAGCGGCATACGAGGGCCGCTTTAAGATGGTCATGATTGACGAGTTCCAGGATACCGACCAGATGCAGGTCGATCTAATCCGCTACCTGACGGGTGCGGGGGAGCGCGCGCTGTGTACCGTGGGCGATGCACAGCAGTCGATCTATCGCTTCCGCGGCGCCGAGGTCGAGGTATTCCGTCGCCAGGAGCGCAAGGTGGGCTCGTCTGCCGCGCCCGAGGCGACTGCCGTGACCGACACCCCCGCCGGCGAGCTCGTCAAGCTCGTGCGCAACTTCCGCAGCCATGACGAGGTACTGCGTTATGTGGCACGCGTCTTCGACGGCGATGACGGCGGCCTGATGCAGGGCTTTTTGGACCTTGAGGCGAGTGACGGACGCAAGGACACGCTGGTGGCAGACGCCTCGCGTCGCCAGGCCCTCTTTGTTGCCGGCGGCAGCACGCAGGAGCGCACACAGGCCAAGGCCCGTGCGATCGCCGAGCGATTCCGCGCGCTTGCCGATGCCGGCCAGCCCCAGGGCGGCATGGTGCTGCTGCTGGGCCGCATGACCAATGCCGACGTCTACGCCCAGGCCTTCCGCGACCAGGGGCTCGACTGCGTCATCGCGGGCGGCTCGGTCTTTTCCCAAGCCGCCGAGGTGCAGACGGTGCGCGCCCTGGTCTGCGCGCTCGCCAATCCGGCCGATACGGCGCAGGGCCTCATGCCGTTGCTGGCCTCGCCGATGTTTGCGCTCGGCGTCCAGGAGTTCCTGGCGCTGGCGACCAAGCTCGATAGCGAGACGGGGGAGACCTCGCGCCGCAACATCGATGCGGGCATCATGAGCGATTCCGATGCGCCGGGCCTGCAGGACCTGCCGCTCGTGACGCGCGCCCGCGAGGTGCTGCGTTATGCGCTTCGTCGTGTGGGCCGCGATTCGTTCGCCGCCATCGCGCGCGACGTGGTCAACGCTTCGGGCTGGTTTGTGCGTCTGGCGCAGCGTGGTCCCGAGGGCAAGGCCATTGCCGCCAACGTGCTCAAGGCGCTCGATGCCGTGGCCGAGGCGGAGGCCGAGTTCGGCAATTCGCCGCGTTCCATCGCGCTGGCCTTCGACCGTTTCTTGGCGGGCAAGGAGGCCCCGGGTGCCCTCAACGAGGAGGGTGACGGCGCGGTGCGCATCATGACGGTACACGCCTCCAAGGGTCTGGAATATCCGGTCGTGGCGGTCGCCGAGTGCTTTGGCGTGCGTAAGTCCTCGGGTGCGGCACAGATGGGTCGCGTCGAGGGCGGAGCGCAGGTCGTGGCACTGCCGGCACGCTTCGACGGCGTTAAGCTTGCCGACGGTACCTTTGTGAAGGGCGACGACGTCAAAAAGCAGTTTGAGCACGCGTTTAAGGGCAAGGGCACGTCGCTGTGGTTGCCGCCAGAGCTTATGGAGGACGTATGCGCGACGGGTTCTCCCGCCGAGGTATTTGCTCGCCTGCGCAACGACGACCTGCAGCTTTCGCTCGAGGAGCGGGCCCGCTTGCTCTATGTTGCCATGACGCGTGCGCGCGAGCTGGTGATCTTGGCGATGGATGCCGGCGTGAGCCGTGGCAAGGTGACGGCGCCGACCTTCGACGTCGAGACCGATCTGACCTACGATGTGCTGCGCCGTATTTTGCCGACCGACGCTCTGGACATGCCGCAGCTCGATGCCGACCGCCTGGTGTTCGACAACTCTAAGCCGGGCGACTACGAGCTCATCTCGCTGGCGGACTTTACGTTTGGCGAGCAGGCGTTTGAGGCCAACGCTTCGCTGGATGCCGAGGGCAGGCTTGTTCGTGGCGATGCCGATGCAGATGCTGCCGACGATTCGGCCAGTACAATCGTCCCCGGTCCTGCCGACCCCGAGCCCGATGCGTTTGAGCTTGTGTATCCCCAGGCGGTGGGCGTGCGCATGGGCACCTGCCCGTATCCGGAGCGCGATTCGTACAGCTACTCGTCAATTGCCGCGGCGCTGCATGCCGAGTCCGAGGACCGTGCCGCCGAGGCGCACGTGCCCATGGACGAGGCTGGCGATGATGCAGAGTCGGATGGCTCGGAGATGGCCGATGCGGACGTGGCCGTCGTTGAGCCCGCCGGCAACCCCATGGCGCTGGGCTCGGCGTTCCACGCCGCCTGCCAGTGGCTCATCGAGATGGGTGCTGACGCGTTGCCCGCTGCGCGCGCCGATGCGCTGGCGCGTCTGTGGCGCCTGACGCCGGAGCAGCGCGAACGCTTCGACGTTGCCCTGAACCGCTGGCTCAAGTCGGCTGTTCGTGCCGACCTGCTCGCGTGGCCGTGCATTCGCGCCGAGGTGCCGTTCTTTTCACTGGGCTGCGAGGACGAGGACATCGCTCGCTACGGTGCATATGCCGAAGGCGCCATCGACGCTTTGGCGACCGACCCGGCCGATCCGTTACGCGCACTGGTCATCGATTACAAGACGGGTGGCACGCCGGATGAGACGCCGGACCAGCTGCTCGAGAAGCACGCCTTGCAGGCGCGCGTCTACGCCGACGTGTTGCACAAGGCGGGCGTTGAGGCGGTGACGGTCAAGTTCGTTCGCGTGGAGCAGGCGAATCCAGCCATCTTCGTCGAACCCGCCGAACCTCAAGTAGTCACCTACAATCTCTAGCCCTCAGATAACTTGCGGTGGAATACGGGCTGTTTTGGCCAAAAAAGCCGCCAAACAGTCCGCATTTCACCGCAACTGCAAGAGGAGCCGTGTTGGTTTGGCTAGGTTCGGGTGCTGTCCGTGCCGTGCGGTAAAATCGTTCAGTCAGAACACGAACCCGCATCGGAGCTCATCACATGGCATTCGTCCATCTGCACAATCACACTGTTTTCTCCATGCTCGACGGCGCAACCCGTATCCAGGATATGGTCAATCGTGCCGTTGAACTTGGCATGCCCGCCGTGGCCATTACCGACCACGGCTACATGTATGGCGTGCCCGACCTGGCGCTGGCCTGCGACGCCGTCAATCACAACACGCCCGAGTACAAAACCTGGAGCCACGACAAGGCCTTCTTGGAAAAGGACCGCCGCGACGAGCTGGTGGAGCCCGACCCCGAGGCAAACCCGCGCGAGCATGCCCAGTACGTCAAAGACATGGCCATGTGGGACGAGAAGGGCAACATCGACGAGCTCAAACCGCCCCTGGTCATCAAGCCCATCTTTGGCTGCGAGGTCTACTTTACGCCGGACGAGACCCTTGCCCGCGACCACAAGCCCGAGCTCTACCACATGATCCTTCTGGCCAAGGATCAGGAGGGCTACGTCAACCTAATGCAGACGGTCTCCGAGGCCGCCGTGCAGGGCTTTTACTACAAGCCGCGCGTGACGCTCGACAACCTGCGCCGCCACGCCAAGGGCATGATCTGCACGAGCGCCTGCATCGCGGGCATCATCCCCAAGTACATCGACCGCGGTGACATGGAGGGCGCCATCAAGTGGGCCGAGACCTTCCGTGATACCTTCGAGCCCGGTGACTTCTACATCGAGATCCAGGAACACGGCATCACCACCGACAACGGCCTGACTGACGAGCAGATGGACCGCACGCTCATCGACATCGCCAAGCAGGTGGGCGTCAAGGTTATCGCTACCAACGACTTCCACTACCTGCGCCGCGAGGATGCGCCCGTGCAGGACGTCATCATGTGTATTGGCATGAACGCCAAGGTTGACGACCCCAACCGCATGCGCATGACCGGCTCGGAGTTTTACATGAAGACCGAGGAGGAGATGCGGGCGATGTTCCCGTATTGCCCCGAGGCCTGCGACAACACGCTCGAGATCGCCGACAAGTGCTACGTTGAGCTGGACTGGGACTCCATCATCCTGCCGCGCTTTCCGTTGCTCGATCCCGGCGAGACGCACGAGAGCCAGTTCCGCCGCGAGTGCGAGAAGGGCCTGCGCCAGCACTATGGCGACGACTGGGCCACGCGCGAGATCGGTGGCGTCAACATCAAAGAGCGCTTTGAGTACGAATACAAGGTCATCTGCGACAAGGGCTTTGCCGCCTACTTTTTGATCGTTGCCGAGTACGTGCAATGGGCTAAGGACAACGGCATCGGCGTCGGCCCCGGCCGTGGCTCGGCCGCCGGCGCTATCGTCGCCTACGCCATGAACATCACCGCGTTCGACCCGCTCGAGAACGGCCTGATGTTCGAGAGGTTCCTGTCCCCGCAGCGTACCGAGATGCCCGATATCGATATGGACTTCGACGATGAGCGGCGCCTCGAGGTCGTGGAGCACGTTCGTCAGCTCTACGGCCCCGAGAAGGTCACCCACGTCATCACCTACTCGACCATCAAGGCCAAGCAGGCCATCAACGACGCCGCGCGCGTCTTGGACTACCCGGTCTACATGGGCCAGCGCCTGTCCAAGATGGTCTCGAGCGACCCCAAGGTCAAGCTCAAGCAGGTGCTCGACAAGCAGCCCGGCAAAGAGGATCTGTTTAACCCCGATTTTGCCGAGGCCTATAAAAAGGACGACGACGCCCGCCGCATCATCGACACGGCGCTCTCGATCGAGGGTCTCACCCGTGGCGAGGGCGTGCACGCGTGCGCCGTTCTGATCTGCCGCGACCCCGTCAACGAGCACGTGCCCACCAAGCTCGACACCAAGGGCGGCGTCGAGATTACCCAGTACGAGGGCCATACCGTTGCCGACATGGGCCTGCTCAAGATGGACTTCTTGGGCCTGCGCACGCTGACGGTTATCTCCAAGGCCAAGGCAAACATCAAGAAGAACTTCGGCATCGACATCAAAGAGGAAGAGATTCCCTTTGACGACCCCGAGATCTTTAAGCTCATGGGCTCCGGTCACACCGCCGGCGTCTTCCAGGTCGAGTCCGCCGGCATGACGGCCACGATCAAGAACATGAAGCCCACCGAGTACAAGCACGTCGTGGCATTGATCGCCCTGTACCGCCCGGGCCCGCTGGGCGCCGGCATGGTTTCGTCTTACATCAACCGTATGAACGGCAAAGAGCCGGCCGTCTCCTACGATGACCGTCTGGACGACATCCTGGGCGAAACCTACGGCACCATGGTCTACCAGGAACAGGTTATGCTCATCTCCGTCGAGATGTGCGGCTTCTCCAAGGGCGAATCGGACTCGCGTATCCGTAAGCCCGTGGCTAAGAAAAAGATTAAGCTGCTCACGTCGACGGTGCTCCACTGGGAGGATGGCTCGGACGAGACCACCTACGACCACTGGATGAACGGCGCTATCAAGAACAACTACACGCGCGAGGTCGCCCAGAAGATTTGGGACGATGTCCTTGAGTTCGCGTCCTACGCCTTCAACAAGTCGCACTCCGCCGGCTACGCCATTCTGGTTATGCAGACGGCGTGGCTCAAGGCGCACTATCCGCACGAGTACATGGCGGCCGTCCTGACGTCCTATACGGGTAAGACCGACAAGATCGTGCACTACGTCTCGGCGTGCCGTCACGACGGCATTCCCGTGCTTTCGCCAGATGTCAACGAGTCCGGCACCGAGTTCACGGCTACCAAGGAAGGCGTGCGCTTTGGTCTGGCCGGCATCCGCGGCGTGGGTACCGGCGTGGCGCAGGCGATTATCGCAGAGCGCGAGGCAGGCGGCCCGTTTAAGACGCTGCACGACTTTGTCGAGCGCGTGGACTCGAGCCAGGCCAACCGTCGCGTGATCGAATCGCTGATCAAGGCAGGCGCCTTCGACTCCACGGGGTATCCGCGTCGCCAGATGATGCACTTTGTGGACAAGAACAACCCCGAGAACATCATCGACGCCGCGGTAAAGCGCCAGAAGGACCGCGCGAGCGGTCAGACCTCGTTCTTCGATATGTTTGGCGACGTTGAGGGCTCGGGCTTTGAGGTGAGCGTACCCGATCCGGATGGCCAGGAGTGGGACCGCCACCTTAAGCTGAGCCAGGAGAAAGAGGTTCTGGGCATCTATGTCTCGGACCACCCGCTGCGCCCGTTTGAGTATGCACTAGCCAAGGCGCGCGACTTCTCGTTCTCGCAGATCGACACCGGCTACGAGGTTCAGAATCCTACGGGCGGCACCATCAACCAGGAGATTCCCGAGGGTAAGGCGCTGTGGTGGGCCGGCATGGTCTCGAGCGTGTCCAAGCGCGTGACCAAAAACGGCGACCCCATGGGCATCGTGCAGCTCGAAGACATGGAAGGCGAGGCCACGGTTGTGGTGTTCCCCAAGACCTACAAGGAGGCCGAGGGGTATCTGTACGGCGAGGTCGATCCCGAGACCGGCGCGCAGCTGTCCGACGCGTTTGTGCGCATTAAGGGCAAGCTCGAGCGCTCGGACCGCGGCGACCAGATCATCGCGCAGGAGATTGTGCCGCTGGAGCTTAGCGAGGAGAAAAACAAGCCCAAGGTCTTTGAGGTCATGGTGCCCAACAGCCGCTTTAGCCAGGGCAATATGGCGCGCCTGGCCACGGTGCTCACCACCAACCCGGGCGGCGACCGCGTGGAGATCTTTATTGAGCAAGTCGACGGGCGCGTGCTGCGTGCCGAGGTGCCGGCCAAGGTCAACGCACGCTCGATTCCGCTGTTGGCAGAGGCCAAGGCCATCGTCGGCAACCAAGGCAGAGTGACGGTGATCTAAGGGCGACCTTGCTGGCCCGCGCGAGATTGGAGGAAGTGATGGCACAGGGGACGTTTGTGCAGGCGCTCCGGAAAGAGGCGGCGCTGAGCGGTACCTTTATGAAGGGCCGCTCGCTCATGCTCAACGGCGCCGTGCTGTCGATCGAGGACAGCGGCTCGCGCTTCTCCAAAAACGTGACGGTTGAGGGCTCGGTGCGCGGTTCGCGTGGCGACCTGTACAAGACGCACGTGGCGCTCGACATGGACGAGCACGAGGTGATCGACTACGACTGCGATTGCCCCGCTGCCTATCGCTACCCCGGCATGTGCAAGCACGCCATCGCCACGGCGCTGGCGTACCTGGACGCCAGCGGTGCCGAGCCCGTCGAGGGCCTGCGCACGCCGGTCCGCACGTTTACGGCGCAGCCGAAACAGCCCGCGCGCACCGCGCCCAAAGCGCCGGCCGTCAATCCCAACTTTCCCTTTCCGGCGCCCGTCCCCACGAGTCCCAGCCTCATGGCGGCGCTCTCCGATCTTTCGGACGCGCGCATGGATGAGCTGGCGAGCATGCGCCGCAAGCTCGCCAGCAGTGTGGATCCCGACGCCCCCAAAGCGGCGTTGGAGCCCTCGTTGGTGCCGTACTACAATCCGCTGTTCGCCGACCGCTTTAGCTGGGCGCTCGAGTTCCGCATTCGCTGCGGTTCGGTGTCCTACGTGGTCAAGGATATCGACGGCATGGCCGATGCCTACGTGCGCGGCGGCACCTTCTCGTACGGCAAGAAGCTCACGTTTGTCCATACGCCCGAAGCCTTCGAAGATGTGTCGACAAAGCTGCTCAGCCTTGTCTTGACGACAGTTGCCTATCTCGATGACATTACAAGCTCGCGTTCGGCGTCGTACGACTTTGCCCGCAGCGGTTTTGTCGCCGAGCGTCAGTTGCCGCTGTCCGAGCATAGCATCGTATATGTGCTGGACCTGCTGCGCGGCCAGACCATCTCTTTTGAGCCCGCCTGGTCGCGGGGGACGACGACGCATCGCACCTATGACGTGGCGGTTGAGCTGTCTCCGCAAGGGGAGGACGAGTCGTCCGCTAAGCGCCCACCGCTCCTTGCCTCCAAGATTGCGCCGGCGGTCGGCGGCAGCTACGACCTTCGCCTGCCCGCCGATATGTACTGCTTTGCATCGGGCGATGCTGCCTACCTGGTCGACACGCGCCGCGCGCGCCGTACCGACACGGCGTTTGCCCAACATGCGGCGCCGTTCCTATCGCGCTTGCTGCCCTGTCGCACGCCAGTCCATATCGCTGCCGACCAGGTGGGGGAGTTCTGTCGTATGGCTCTGCCCATTTTGCGCGACTATACCGACCTTACCGCGCCCGCTGCGCTCGATACCGTGGCGCCCGAGCCGAGCTTTGCTATGGCAATCGGCGTCGACGATGGGCTCGTGACCTGCAAAATTACGGTTACCTACGGCGACTGGTCGGCAGACCTCTTTAGTCTGGGCGCTCCGGGCAGCCCCTTCGAAGAGCAGCGCTCGGGCGTGCCGCCCCGCGACGAGGTGGCGGAGTTTCGCGTTATGGACACGACGGCCCTGTACTTCGATTTCTACGAGGGCGGTCTGGCGTTTGAGGAGCGCGATGACGAGAGCTTGTTCTGCCTGCTGACCGAGGGCCTATCCGCCCTGTCCAAGCTTGGTGAGGTCATGCTCAGCGACCGTCTGCGCCAGATTTCGGTCCGCCCCGCGCCCAAGCTTTCGGTGCGTGCGACCGTCAAGAGTAACCTGCTCGACGTCGAACTGAGCGCGAGCGGGCTTTCGGCGGCAGACCTTGCCATCTATCTGGACTCCTACAAGCGTCACCAGACGTTTGCACGTCTCACGTCGGGCGACATCATTCGCCTGGACGAGGGCGCCCGCGCCGCGTTTGGCCTTGCCGAGGACCTGGGTGTCGATGCTGTCGACCTGCTCGACGGCGTGTCGCTCCCCGCGTCGAGTACCCTGTTCGTCGATAGCATGCTTGCGCGCACGCCGGCGCTTGAGGCCGATCGCGACGCTGCGTTCCGCCGTACCGTCGAGCGTCTGGACACGCTCGGCAAGATGGACTTTACGGTGCCGGTCTCGCTCAAGGCCACACTGCGCGGCTATCAGGTCGACGGCTACCAGTGGCTCGGCTCGCTCGAACACCTGGGCCTTGGCGGCATCCTGGCCGACGACATGGGCCTGGGCAAAACGCTCCAGATGATCGCGCACATTCTGGCGCGCGTGGAAGCGGGGGACACTAAGCCCACGCTTGTGGTGTGCCCTGCGTCGCTTGTGTACAACTGGACCGCCGAGCTAGAGCGCTTTGCCCCGTCGCTAGATGTGTGCGCCATCGTGGGCGCCAAGGCGCAGCGTCGCGTGCAAATCGCCGGCGTGGTCGAGCATAACGTGGTCGTGACGTCGTATGACCTTATGCGCCGTGATATCGATGAGTACGCCGAGCAGGATTTTGCCCGCGTTGTGCTCGATGAGGCCCAGTACATTAAAAACCCGCTCACCCAGGTGGCGCGCGCTGCCAAGCGTCTGCCGGCCGGCGTGCGCTTTGCCTTGACGGGCACGCCCATCGAAAACCGCCTATCCGAGCTTTGGAGCATCTTCGACTTTTTGATGCCGGGCCTGCTTGGCACGCGCGAATCGTTCGCAAAGCGCTTCGAAAGCCCGGTCGAGCACGCCGAAGGTGACAGCGCCGCCCGCCTGCAGGCGCTTGTGTCGCCGTTTGTGCTGCGCCGTGTCAAAGAGGACGTGGTGGCCGATCTGCCCGAAAAGATCGAGGACACAGTCGTGGCTCAGCTCACCGGTGAGCAGCGCAAGCTTTACCTGGCAAATCAGGACCGCATCGCCCAGCAGGTGCAGCACCGCGAGGCCGGGGAGTTTAAGAAGGATAAGCTCAAGGTGCTCGCCGAGCTCACCAAGCTGCGCCAGATCTGCTGCGACCCGCGTCTGCACTACGAGGATTACAAGGCGGGAAGCGCCAAACTCGATACGTGCATGGAGCTCGTCCACGGCGCGCTCGACGGTGGCCATCGCATCTTGCTGTTCAGCCAGTTTACGGGCATGCTCGATATCATTGGCAAGCGCCTGGCCAAGGAGGATATCGCCTTCCTTAAGCTCACGGGCGCATCGTCTAAAGAGAGCCGCGCCAAGATGGTCGCACAGTTCCAGGCGGGCGAGGTGCCGGTCTTTTTGATCTCGCTCAAGGCGGGCGGCGTGGGCCTTAACCTGACGGCTGCCGACGTGGTCATCCACTACGACCCGTGGTGGAACGTGGCGGCGCAGGACCAAGCAACTGATCGTGCACACCGTATTGGTCAGCAACATACCGTGACCGTGTACAAGCTCATCGTCAAGGACACGATCGAGGAACGCATTATGCAGATGCAGGAGTCCAAGCGCGATCTGGTCAACAGCGTGCTCGGCGGCGACGGCATCTCGTCGGCACTGTTCACGCGCGAGGATGTTCTGGCGCTGCTCGGCGGCGACGGTCGCTAGCCGCGCGCGGGGTGGGACTGCTGGAGTGGGCAGGACGGTCGACGCATTTTGGCCCGACCGCTTGCTTGATCCGTTCTGTGTTCATTTGCTATGTCGTGGATGGTTTGTCTGCCTTTGGGCATAAAAACCATCAAGAACATTGGCACATCAGCAAAGGAGAACATCATGGCGAAATTCTTTAAGGACCCCGACGGCAAGCTCATCGCCGCCCTTGGCGACGACGTTGCGACCCCTGCTGGTTGCACGGAACTGACTGCAAACACCGAGGACGCGGCGCACGAGAAGCACGTGCCTGTTGTCGAGACCGAGCGCGACGGTCACGTGATTCGCGCACGCGTTGGCTCGGTCGAGCACCCCAGCCTGCCCGAGCACTACATTGAGTGGATCGCCCTTGAGGCCGAGGGCCGCTTAGAGGTCCATTACCTTGAGCCCGGCATGAAACCCGCGACGTTTTTCGCGGGCGGCTCCAAGACCGGTACCGTCTATGCCTACTGCAACCTGCACGGGCTGTGGTCCGCGACATTCTAGGAGCGCGCCCCCGCTCGGGGTATCATAGCTAGCATATGCACA